>CANQWJ010000170.1 GCA_947627525.1 uncultured Bacilli bacterium | reverse complement strand
CATTTATAGTGAAGTTGTTTTTGATGATGTTGATGTTGAAGTAAACAGTCATCTATATGGAATTAATACAAACTATAGCCTTACTTTAGATGGTGGTAGTTATAAGATTGTTTCTGGGGACTCTGCATTAATTTCCGCTGAAGATATGAAATTAAATAAAGCAACAGTTGATGCGAAGATAAGTAGAGTAAATGATAATTATCTTGCGGCAACAGAAGGAACAATTGAATCAAGAAGAAGTTTATATATTGATGGTTCTAATCTTACTGTTAGAAAAGGACCTAATGGTATTTATGCTAAAGATATAACTATTAAAGATAGTGAAATAAAAGATGCTGGCGAAAGTGCTTTATACGATAGTATTTATGCTAGTGGTGGTTATGACAATGGACATACTACTAATTATGCTGGTAACATGACAATTACTAATTCTAATATTACTTTAACAGGAAAAGAACATGCGCTTCGTGCTTATGGTGCGATGAGTATTAGTGATGGAAAATATGATCTTACTTCAACGACATCTCGTACAGCTACTGTTGATGCTGGAACAAGTTTTGTTTTAGATGGTAAAGCAAATTTAAGTTCTGTTGGTAATGGTTATGCTGTAGCTGTTCGTAGTGAGAAAGGTACTGCTAGCTTTAAAAATGGTACTAAAGTATACCTTTCAGCTGCTGTTAAAAGTGTTGCTGATAAGAAGGCCGTTGATCAAATCGCTGTCTCAGCAAGAAAAACTTATATTGAAAAAAATGTTGAATTTGAAGCCTTTGGTGGAAGTCAAGTCTTCAGTTATTCACCATCATTAGAAAAAGGTGCATATTACGTTGAAACAGCAACTATTGCTGAAAAAAATCCTAAAATGTTAAAACTTTATATCGAACGTAAGAGTAGAGAAAAAGTTGAAATGTTCCATTCATCATATCGTTATGTTCATGTTGTACCAATTACTGATAACACAAAACCTGTCATTACGGGATATGTTGAAGGAAAAGAATACTGTAGTTTACCAACACTAACAGTTACTGATGATACAGGAATAGATTCAATTACTGTTAATGGTAAAGAAATAAGAGATTTCGTTTCTACAAGTGATACAGAAAAGAAATTTGTCGTACCTATTTTAGATAGTCCTATTAAAGATGTTGTTGTTACAGACGTTGTTGGAAATAAGACAACAGCTAAGTTTACAGCTTATAATGGATGTGCTGTTGATATTAATGGAAAAGTAAGATTGAGCTATGGTGAAACTATAGTTTACGATGGCAAAGAAAAGAAACCAGTTGTTTCTGTATACTATGGAAGTAGAAAATTAAAAGAAAATGCTGATTATAAAGTTACATATTCTAATAATGTAAATCCAGGAACAGCAACAATAGAAGTTACTGGTATGGGTGGATTTACAGGAACAGTAACAGGAACATTTACAATTGAAAAACAAGATAATGTTATTTCGGCATCTAATATAACAGAAGATTATTCAACAAAAGATCAAACATTATACATTAATGCTAGTAAAAAAGAAAATGCTAAATTAACTTATAAGAGTAATAATAGTAACGTTTTAGTAGATAGTAATGGTAAAGTAACAATTAAAGGTGGAAATACTTCTAGTGCTACTATTACAATTACAGCTAGTGAGACTACTCACTATAAGAAAACAACTAAGAATGTTGTAGTAAATATTAAGAAAGTTAACAATTCTGTTACTGCTTCTAATGTAACTAAGACATATGCAAGTAAGAATCAAACTTTCTCAATTAATGCTAAACAACAAGGAAATGCTAAATTAAGTTATAGTAGTAATAATAAAAATATTACGGTAAATAGTTCTGGAAAAGTAACTATTAAAAAAGGTTATATTGGAAAAGCAACTATTACTATTACAGCCAATGAAAATGCAGGATATAACAAAGCTTCAACTAAGATTACAGTAACTGTTAACCCAGCAACTCTTCAAATTTCTAAGCTATCTAATGCTAAAGGAAAGAAAATGACAGTTAAATGGGGTAGAGATAAAAACGTAACAGGATATCAAGTTCAATACTCAACTGATAGTAAGTTTAAAAAAGGTGTTAAGACTGTAACTATTAGGAAGAATAGTACAACTTCAACAACTATTTCTAAATTGAGTAAAGGTAAAAAATATTATGTTCGTATTCGTACTTATAAAACAGTATCTGGAACTAACTATTTCTCAAGTTGGAGTAAAGTTAAAAATGTAAAAATTTCTAAATAGAAAATGCCTAGATAAAACTAGGTATTTTTTTATAGTAATGACATTTTTGTATAAATATGTTAGAATGTAATCGAGTGAGAAAAGAAGGTAAAATATGAAAAAATGCACAATTATCTATAATCCACATAGTGGGCGTAAAGTAAAGAGTAATTTTTTAGCTACTTATGTTGATTTACTATTAGATAGTGATTATGATCCAGAGATTATTTTTTCTAAATACAAAGGTCATATTAAAAAAATCGTTAAGGAATTACCAGATTGTGATTTAGTTATTAGTATTGGCGGTGATGGTACTTTTAATGAAGTAGTAACTGGTAATTTACAAAGAGAAAAACCATTGTTGTTATCGCATGTTCCTGTTGGTACGACCAATGATATAGGGGCAATGTTTGGATATGGTAATGATATTGTAGCTAATTTAAAACGCCTTTTAAGTGGTGAAGAAAGAACAATAGATATTTGTACTGTAAATGATAAGCCTTTTGTTTATGTTGCTGGTTTTGGTAAATTTATGACTTTACCTTATGAAACAAGTCGTGTTGATAAAAAAAATTTAGGTCATTTAGCTTATGTTAAAGAGGGAGTTAAAGCTTTTTTTAAATATACCAAACTTCATGAATTGACGTATCGTGTTAATGGTGAAGAGTTTAAAGGATTATTTTCTTTTATATTAATATCAAATGCTAATCATATCGCTGGAATTAAGAATTTCTATGATAATGTTTATTTAGATGATGGTAAGTTTGAAGTATTGTTTTGTAATATCACCAGAAGACTTGATATAATTAAAAGCCTTTTATATTTAAAAACTAGTGATATTACTAAGGTTCCTGGTTTCTATTTTTATAAAACTAATAAATTGGAAATTGAATTCCCAGAAGAAATTGGTAAATGGTGTGTTGATGGGGAAGAATTAGAAGAAAAAACAACGACATATAAGATCGAAATGAATCGTAGTATTAGGGTTATGATGCCTAAGAAGAATATTGATAAACTTTTTATAAAAGATAAAAAGAGTGAAAAGAAAACAAAGCAAAAAGAAGGTACTATCAAGAAAAGATAGTATTTTTTTGTTGAACAATACTTGTAAAAGTTTTATAATTATATTAGGTGTAAAATAGGAGAGGGTGGATATGAAGAAAAAAGTATTATTAGTATTTATTGCTTTGTTTTTACTATTTATAAAAATAGATGTAAATGCTGCCTGTACAAATGAAGACTTAGAAGCATTGAAATTGGAAGCTTATAATATCAAAGCTTCTACCTCCTTAATATTGTATGATGAAGAAGAAGTTAAAATGGGTGGTTATAGGTATGGATATGATTTACTAATTAGTAATGTTACCGATAATTTTTATGTTGAGATGTTTGGTAAAGGTGACGAAAATAATGAAATAATTGTTCAAAATGCTTTTTCAAGTGGTGGTTATAGTTATGAGTTGAACATCTATACAAATAACAAGACAAAATGTCCTAATAGGTTAATTAGAAACTTGCATTTAGATGTTCCTGTTTATAATACTTATAGTACGCGTGACGAGTGTGCAAACTATAAAAAATATCCAATTTGTAAAGAAAATACTAATACTGAAAATATTAGTGAAGAACAGTTTTTAAGCGAAATTAAAAAAGCTGAAGCAAAAGAAAAGGAAATAAGAGAAAGTAATAAAACTACTATATATGAAAAAATATCATCTTTTTGGGATGAAAATAAAAATGTAATAATTTTTTCTATAATTGCGATTGTTATAGTGGCTATTATAATTGCAGTATTCATTATAATAAAAAATAAAAATAAAGTTAAAATTGATTTGGGTGGTGAACTATGAAAAAGAAATTATTAATATTTATTCTATTCTTATTTTTAATTCCTAAAGTAAGTTATGCATTTAATTGTACGACTACTGGAATAACAGGTGCTGCTGGTGGTAGAGGTTCGCCACAAGGTAATGTGGGTTCTTGTGGTGGTGCGAAAACTTGTCTTTTGAGTTATCCAGGCCATGGTAGTTTAGCGTTTGCAGGAGTTAGAATTCAAATTTATAAGTACACTGGTTCTGGTAGTCCACAATTAGTAGGAAGTGGTGTTGATATTTGGGCTACTAATTCTGAAGCAGCTTGGAAATATTATAATGGTCATTTTACTTCACCTCTTCGCGCAAATTTGCGATATAAGGCAAATTGTTCTCCATATTCAACAAATATTGATAGCGTTTTTAGTGTTTCACAAAGTTCATATTTTAGTGGAAATAGTTATAATGTAGAGCAAAGCGATAGCTTGAAGCAAGCTTTTAATAGTCAAACTCATGGAGGAAAGAATGATGTTGCTGAATTTGTATTGCAACATAATGCTGGTACTCCAACAAGCGGTTATGTAAAACAATATTTTTTAGATTATTTAATTAATGGCGACATAGACAATTTAACTACAAGTAATTATTCTATAAATAGATTTAGGTTAAGTGAAAAAGAAGTTAGCGATATGCAAACGACTCCTGATGACTATTATATAACTGCTGAAATTTTATATCGTTTTATTTACTCTGATAAGGTTTATTATGGAACAGTATCAGAAGGTGAATATTTCTTTTGGCCTTGTGGTAAACAATATGGTTGGACATATGATGATGGTTCTTATGCCGATTATTCATTGTATTCTTTAAATGAAACAGTTGGTAGTATATTAAGTAAGAACAATAGTGGTAAGCATATAATAGACATTTGGTTAGGTAGTAATAATACAACAAAACCAAGTTGTTCAGTAGCAAAAGGATGGGCTGTATGGAACTTACATGAAGTTTGTGAAGAGTGTGGAAGTAGTTGTCAAAAAGATTGTGAACAATATAGTAAGGGTTCATTCCAACATCAATTATGTGCACAAGGATATTGTGAAACAAATGAAAAAGATGATGTGGCTGGATGCGTAAATAAATGTACTTATGTTGATAAAGATGAGGGTTGTAATGGTGAGTGTAAAGTTTCAAAAAATTCCTCTGGTAGTCTTCAATGTAGTAATTCCCCAGGTACAGCTGAACTTGAGGCACAATCTTGTCATGATGACAATACATCATATACTGTTATTGATAATGAACTAGATGTCAATTATTCTAGTAGTGGTAAATATAGTTATTCATCACTAAAATATTATAAGATTGACTGTACAGAAAAATTTAAACTTAGAGATTTACCGACACGTGATTCTAATGCATGGCTAACTAAAACAGACGTTGGTACTTTACATTTAGGTTTTACTTTAGATTATAATAAAAAGTGTGAGATAAAGTATAAGATAGGAATATCAAATGATAAAGGTAGTGTATCATATGATTGGCAATCAGATTTTAAAAATTCAAGGTTACAAAACGATATAATTGATACCAAGAAAGCAATCGATAATAGTAATAAAGCTATTGCGGAATTGCAAGAAGAATTAAAAACTGCTCAAACGGAAAAGAAAAAAGAATTAATTCAAGAGAGCATAGAATCTTATAAAAATATAATTGAGGTTGCTAAAAAGACGTTTGAAGAGTTAATGCAATTAGCACCAACAAGTTTTTCATACAATGGAAAAACAGGTGGAGGAGTTATTGATGCCCGTTTGATTCTTTTAACACAACAAGATCATAAAGGTCAAAATTATTTAGAACCAACAATTGAATTGCAAACGCCTGGTGCCGAAGCAAGTTATAATGGTTCTTATAGTGAAACTGTTGATCATTTAGTTCTAGAGCCAGTAGCTTGTCGTGAAACACCACAAACAACAACGACGACTTCTGTTGAATATTGTGCTTGGCGTGAAGATTTGCAAAAATATACAACGAGAACAACGACAACAACTACTACAAATACTTTATTTGAATGTGATAAAGTTGATGCTAATGGTAACTCAGTACCAATTAAAGCAAAGGTTGCTGATAACAAATATTCTGCTACATTAAGTAAAACGTTATATTATGAATTACCAGATAGTTATGTTTTAACGCAATCAGAAGAAGATGGGTTAGTATTCCATTCTACTTTTAAAAATGATGTAGATATTGATTTTAAGTCTGCTGAGGCTCAATGTAATGATTATTTAAAGAGACAAAGTTATACAGGAAAATGTCTTAAGAAAGACAATTTATATCAATTCCCACAATTTAAAGATAAACTTATTGTTGATACAATAACTAGTAGAAATAAGAAATTTAATTATACCATAAAAATTAATAATATGGGATATTGTGGTGAAAAACTTGGTGGATATACTTATTCTTGTTCTTATCAATTTAAAGAAGATACAGAATGCGTTAAATGTAGTCAATATACCAAAGGAACAGCTGAGTATAATGCTTGCTATGAAGCAAATTGTAGTTGTAAAGCAATATGTAATGGTAATGTAGCTTGTGAACAGAAATATTGTCCAACAAACTGTGTAAGTTGTGGAGATTCTACTTCTTATTATGAAGATGTAGATTGTGATGATCCTGGAAATCCACCTACTTGTGATGATCCTCCATGCCCTCCAGTTTCTGATACTTGTGATCCAACAAAGAGTGATTGTTGTAATGATGAATGTAGTAAAAATTATGTAGCTGGAACAGATGCATTATCTATGTGTCAATATGAATGTTGTTCAAAGAATGCTAATGGTAACATTCAAGCATTAACTAATTGTTGCCATCGATATTGTGAAAAGACTTCTGGTGGTAGCAATAATGATAAATACAATGAGTGTGTTCAAACTTGGTGTGATTGTCCAGAATGTGAGGGCGGTCTTAACTTCGTATATCGTTCAATTGATATAAATGATCCATTTAATGGTCGAGAAAAAGAAAAAGACGGAGTAGGATTGAACTGGCGTGGAAAGATAGGATATATCACTGAAGAAAATAATAGTAAGAATAAACAATATTATGATTCTACAAATAGTACTGTTAAAAATGAGATCACATCTGAGTATATCGTTGATTTATCATCAGATATGATTAAGAGTGTTAAAAAGAATCGTGAAATTGGTGGTGTAGAAGCAAATACAACTTATACTACAACTAATGAATCAAAGACAACTCATAGCAAAGTAGGGGCAAATAACAGTGAAGAAACAGTAGATCCATATTGTAGTTATTTATTGCATGATGTATTAGAAACAAATGGAGTCTTAAAACAAAA
>CANQWJ010000169.1 GCA_947627525.1 uncultured Bacilli bacterium | reverse complement strand
AAATTTGGTTGTCTCACAAACCCTTATAAATAAAGGGTTTCAACAAAAATGGAGCGCTATTGCGCTCCTTCAGGGGGTTTTGGTTGAATCCACTATCACATTATATGATCGTAATAGTGTTCATCTACATAAAGACTTTTTATCTTTATGCAATTTAATAATAATATATTATTGTATAAAAAGTCAATTATTTTAATTAATTTTTTATTATTTAATCTGTCTTGACACTATTTACTAATCTTATTTTTATAGGATCATTATCATAATTAGTATCTTTTAAATAATCGAGGGAGTCTTTTTTCGCTTGAGATAAAATCTTATAATCAGACTTTAAATTAGCTATTTTAAAGGACATATCACCACTTTGTTTTGTTCCAAAGATGTCTCCTGAACCTCTTAGTTTAAAGTCTTCTTCACTAATGACGAAACCATCATAAGTATTTTCCATTATTTCTAAGCGCTTTGTATCACTATTACTTATTAGGATACAACTTGATTCCAAATCACTTCTTCCAACTCTTCCACGCAATTGATGGAGTGTTGATAAACCAAAACGATTAGCATCAAAGATGACCATCATCGTTGCATTTGGAACATCAACACCTACTTCGATTACTGTTGTACTTATTAAAATATTTACTTTATTTTGTTTAAATTCATTCATGATTAAGTCTTTAGCAGGACTTGCCATTTTGCCATGAACGATATCAATCTTATACTTGCTGCCAAAGGCTAAATTCATTTTGTCACGCAAATTATAGACAGTTGTCAAATCAACATTCTCACTATCTTCAATTAAAGGAGCAATGACATAAATTTGATGATTTTGTTGAAGTTCTTTATGCATTCTCTCTAAAACATCTTTTATCTCTGATTCTTTTCTAACAATGGTCTTAACGGGTTTTCTTCCTTTTGGCATTTCCTTAATGATAGAAACGTCCATATCACCATAAATGGTTAAAGCATAAGTTCTAGGGATTGGCGTAGCACTCATATATAAGACATCTGGTCTAATTCCCTTATTCTTTAAATTAGTACGTTGATTTACCCCAAAGCGATGTTGTTCGTCAGTTACGACTAAACCTAAATTATGATACTCAACTTCATCTTGAATTAAAGCATGTGTCCCAATAACGATATTTATAGAACCATCCTTTAATCCTTCATAGATGGGTTTCTTATCTTTCTTAGTAATGGATCCTGTCAACAACTCAATATTGATGTTTTTACCCTTAAATAGTTCTTTAATATTATTGTAATGTTGAATAGCTAATATTTCAGTTGGAGCCATCAAAGCACTTTGGTAACCACATAAATAGTTATAGTACATAGCAAGAAAAGCCACAATAGTTTTTCCACTACCAACATCACCTTGAATGATACGATTCATTCTTCTTTTACTATTTAAATCTTCAATTATTTCATCTAATACTTTTAATTGATCATTCGTTAGAGCAAATGGCAACTTTTCAATTATTTTATCAAGTTTAGTTTTGTCACCATCTCGAGTTATTCCTAACTCGCTTTTTTCTTTTTCAAGACGAAGATAATTTATCTTAAACATAAATTCAAATAATTCTTCATATTTTAAACGTAGACTTGCTTCCTTTAATTTATCAAAATTAGGAGGATTATGAACGATATTAAGAGCTGTCTTCTTATTTAAAAAGTTATATTTATCCAATAAATATCTTGGAACATTTTCTTCAATTTCATTACCATATTTCAATAGAACATTATTGATATAACCACTTAATGTTTTTTGATTGAGACCACTTGTCGTATGATAAACTGGTTCAATTTTTTCTTGATTAGATAGTGTTCCAAATTTTATATCACTAGCATTTAAAATATTTTTCTTACGATCAAATTTACCGATTACAATAATACTAGTTCCGATTCCTAAATTAGGTTTTAAAAAAGCACGATTGAATATTGATACACCAATTGGTCCTTGATTAGTAGCAAGACGGAAATTCAACTTATTTAAGCCACCACGGAAACGGACAATTAAAGGAATACTCTCAACTTTTCCATCAATGACAACACGTTCTTCCTCAGTTACTTCTTTTAGATCACTTCTTTTTAAAACGTCATAGCGAAAGGGATAATGCGTTACCATATCGTCGATTGAAAAGATGCCT
Source organism: uncultured Bacilli bacterium (assembly GCA_947627525.1). Taxonomy (GTDB): domain Bacteria; phylum Bacillota_I; class Bacilli_A; order RF39; family UBA660; genus RUG11788. The sequence goes on along the minus strand of CANQWJ010000169.1, from coordinate 408 downwards.
ATTTTATTCAAAAGCATTTCTGTTTTAGGACCTATTCCTTTGACTTCAGATAGTTGTACCATTCCCATCACTTCCTGTGCGTTATTATAACATATTTATCACTTTTTTGGTAGTTTTTTTAATACAAAAATTACCAGATTTTTTTTATAAAATTTTTCGCTTTTTTTGTTGACAAATATACCCTTTTCGATTATTATAGTAATCACCAATTCGAAATTGGCGAATTGGTCGCTAGTATCACACTAGCCAACCCCTTTTTATTCTTTTTTATGAAGCTGCCCTTCAGGGGGGACAGCTTCTATTTTTTATTGTAAATTAAAAGAAGACTTTATTGATTATAATACCTTTAAAGTTCACACTAAATAAAAAGAGCATAGAGATATGTTAAAATATATTTAGAAAGGACTT
>CANQWJ010000168.1 GCA_947627525.1 uncultured Bacilli bacterium | reverse complement strand
GCTGATGTCGGTTTTGCTTTTGGAAGTGGTACAGAAGTATCAAAAGAAGCGAGTGATATCGTCATTTTAGATGATAATTTTCTATCAATATCTAAAGCTATTCTTTTTGGTCGAACGATCTTTAAAAGTATTCGTAAATTTATTATTGTCCAGTTAACGATAAATATGTGTGCGATTCTTCTTTCTATCATTGGTCCTTTTTTAAATATTGAAACACCGGTAACCGTCATTCAAATGCTTTGGATCAATATGGTCATGGATACTCTAGCGGGTCTTGCCTTTGCCTATGAACCACCAATTTTAGAATATATGAAAGAAAAACCTAAAAAGAAAGATGAATCCATTATCAATAAATATATGATTTCAGAAATATTATTCACTGGTTTATATTCCGCTATTCTCTGCCTTTGTTTCCTAAAAGTTCCCCAAATAAGAAATCTTTTTCGTAGCAGTATTGATGACATCTATTTGATGACGGCCTTTTTTGGACTATTTATTTTTATTGATATTTTTAATAGTTTAAATGCTCGTACTAGTAGATTAAATTTACTAGCTAATATTTTTGATAATAAAGTCTTTATTGGTATAATGTCTTTTATTACTATCGTCCAAATCTTTTTAATCTATTTTGGTGGAGAACTTTTTAGAACGAGTGGTCTAACCATAAAAGAGTTTATAATAATGCTTTTATTTGCTCTTACTGTCATCCCTGTTGACTTCATCCGAAAGATTATTTATAAAAGGAAAAACCCTGATATGGGTGTTTAAAAAAACAAAATAATTGATATTAAATTTAAAAAGGGCGTGCTATAATAAATGATGTGGTGATTTGTATGAATAGACGTGATGTTGATCGTGAAAAGATAAGTCCAATGATGCGCCAATATTTAGACATCAAAGATAATTATAATGATACCATTATCTTTTATCGTTTAGGGGATTTTTATGAGATGTTTTTTGAAGATGCCATTATTGGTAGTCGTGAACTAGAACTCACTTTAACGGGAAGAAATGCTGGTTTGGATGAACGTGTACCAATGTGTGGTGTTCCGCATCACGCTTATTTATCATACTTGGATAAATTAGTTGAAAAAGGTTATAAAGTCGCAATTTGTGAACAGATGCAAGACCCTAAAACAACTAAGGGAATGGTTGATCGAGAAGTAATTCAGGTGGTCACTAAGGGAACGCGATTAGATGCTTTTCTAAATGAAAAAGATAATAATTATATTGGAAGTATCTATGACTTTGAATATTGTTATGGAATAAGTTTCACTGATATTACAACAGGTTATTTCTATACTTTAATAGTTGATCACGATTCCGAAAAAGTAATTAAAGAAGTTGTTAAAAGAAATATTAATGAAATAATTGTCAATGATAAAATAGATCGTGAGATAATAAATAATCTTCGTGAAAACTATAATATTTTAGTTACGATTACTGATGATTTATATGAAAAAGATGATTATAAGTTTGTCTATAAAAAGATTAGTGATATTCGTAGTATAACGAGTATTAAACATTTATTAGCTTATATCATTAATACGAAAAAGGGTGATTTATCCCATTTACAGGAAGCGGAAGTTATCAATAGTGATTCTTATCTTTCGTTTGATGTTCATACGAAACGCAATCTCGAACTTACGGAAACAATTCGTAATAAAGATCGCACCTTTTCTCTTCTATGGCTACTCGATAAGACGAAAACAGCTATGGGAAGTCGCTTTTTGAAATATAATATTGAGAACCCTTTAACAGATATCGAAGAGATAAATCGTCGTTATGGCATAATTGAGAAACTTTTAAATGAATTTATTTTAAAAGAAGATTTACAACGCGAATTAGATTCCGTTTATGACCTAGAGCGTTTAGCGGGAAGAATTGCTTATGGTAACTTAAATGCTCGAGATTTAATTCAATTAAAGAATTCTTTAAAAGTCTTACCAAGTATTCATGATATATTAGAAGAATTGGACTATTCTAAAAACATTGAAACACTAGAAGAGCTATATGATTTACTTGAAAGAAGTATCAATGAAGATGCCCCTATAACAATTAAAGAAGGGGGACTTATTAAACCAGGATATAGTAGTGAACTAGATGAAATAAAATCATTGAGTAGTGGGTCTAAAGACTTCATTTTAAATTTTGAAAAAGAAGAACGAAATCGTACTGGTATTAAGACTTTAAAAGTTGGATATAACAAAGTCTTTGGTTATTATATTGAAGTTAGTAAAGGAAGTATTCCTCTTGTTAAAGAAGAGTGGGGATATGACCGTAAACAAACTCTATCCAATTGTGAAAGATTTACGACACCTATTTTAAAAGAGAAGGAAAACATTATTTTAGGTGCTGAAGAACGTATTATCAATTTGGAGTATCGTCTTTTTATGGAAATTCGTGATGAGGTAAAAAAATATATTGGACGTCTTCAAAAAATTAGTAGAGTTTTAGCCGAAGTTGACATGATGGCATCTCTTACAACCGTAGCGGAAGAAAATGCTTATGTTCGACCTACAATTACTTTGGAGCGTAACATCAATATTAAAGATGGTCGTCATC
>CANQWJ010000167.1 GCA_947627525.1 uncultured Bacilli bacterium | reverse complement strand
TCAAGCAATTTCTATTAATGACATTCCTACTGGTTCGCAATTTGAAGTTATTGAGCGTGAAGCTAATAGTGATGGATATCATACGAGTACTAACTATAGTACTGATAGCGCTAGTGTTACCGGTACAATTGGTGAAGATAGCGTTGCTAATATAGTTCTTTATACTAATGTTAAAACAGTTGACTACAATTTAACTTTGAGTAAACGTGTTCTTGGTGCTTTAGGTGACAAAAATAGATTATGGAATTTCAGTATTAGACTTACACCTTCTGAATATGAAGTTATTGAAGAAGAATATAATTATGACGGAAGTAAAACGGGCGTTTTGAAATTTACACGTCAAAGTGATGGTAGTTATCTTGCAACAATCGATTTGAAGAGTAGTGAAAGTATAACTATTAGAGGTATTTCTGAAAATACAAGATATGAAATTGTTGAGAGAGAAGCTAATAGCGAAGATTACATCACAAGAACAGTTGGTAATTCTACTGGTATCTTAGATGAAAATAAAGCGGTTACTTTTGAAAATATTAAATTGGGTATTTTTGATTTAACTATCAAGAAATATGTAAAAGGTAACATGGGTGAAAAAACACGTGATTTTACATTTAAAATAACTTTAGTAGCACCAGAAATTAAAGACTTAGAAAGTAGTTATTCTGGAACAAAAACTAGCGTTGTTTACGAAGATGGTCATTTAGAAACTAAAGAAGAAGAGTTTACTCTTGAATTAGTCATGAATGAAAATGGTAACTATGAAGGATACATAAAACTAAAAGATAATGAAACATTTACTATTAAAGGTTTACCAGAAGGTACTAAGTATATGATTACCGAAACAGATGCTGATGATTACATAACAACATATACTCCTAATACTCAAGGAACAATTGTTGATGATGGTACAGTTGTTGAATTTACTAATTATAAATATCGTGCTGTAAGATTAACAATTGAAAAGAGACTTAAAGGTAATAATGTTGAATTAGATCGTAATTGGAATTTCGAAGTAACATTGAGTTATGATGATGAAATGCCACTTAATGGAATATTCCCTTATGTTAAGAGCAATAAAGAAACAGGTTTTGTTGAATTTACTAAGGGTCTTGATGGTACTTATCGTAGTATAGTAGTACTAAGAGGTGGCGAAAAAATTACAATTCAAAACTTACCATACAATGTTGAGTATGCTGTAAGAGAAATTGAAGCAAATAAAGATAGATATGAAACAACTACAACTAATGAAAATGGAACCCTTATTGATGATGATACATTAGTATTATTTGTCAATAGAAGAGATGAACCAAACCCATCTACTGGTGATAGATTTACAACTTACTTATCTATGTTCATCATATCAACTATTAGTGTTGCTGGAACATTCTTAGTTAGAAGAAAAGTATCTGAATAATAAAGAGACTTACAAACTTGATTTGTAAGTTTTTTTATTGAAAAAATTAATAAATATTTCGTACTTTGTAATGATTAAATTTTAATTAATTATGAAAATTTTAAAAAATTATAAAAAAATATTGACATGAAAAAATGAAGAAATTAGAATAAAAAGTAAAATTATTTTTAGGGAGTGGTTGAGTTGAAAAAAGACAACAGTTGGAAAAAAAGAATAATTACATTATTGATTTTTGTATTGGGGGGGGTATTATTTGGTCTAAACAATAATGTTTATGCTGAAGAAGTTTCTAATTTTTCTGATTTAAAAAATAATTTAGAGAATGGAACAAGTGTAATATTAGGACAAGATATTGAAGTCACTGAACCTGTTGTAATCAAAGAAAATAGTGATGTAACTATTGATTTCAATGGACACAATTTAAAATGTTCACAAAGTGCTTCTAATGTTGGTGGTTCTAATGGAGCAATGATTAAAGTCACAAATAAAGGAACTAGTTTATCAATAATAAATAATGGTTCAGAAAGTGGCTTTATCAATGACAATAATTCTGATTGTCGAGCTATTTATGTATCATCAGCAGTATCTTTGAGCATTACTGATATTAAAATCCAAAATGTTAAATTTGAAAATTTTACTGTTTCAAAAGAAAAAAGATTTGGAGGAGCTATATACTACAAAGGAAGTTATAATAACTTAGAAATAACTGATAGTAAATTTATAAATAATGAAAGTAGTAATGGTGGAGCAATATACTTTGACAGTGTAGCTTCCTCTGGTGGTATTACAATAAAGAATACAACTTTTAAAGAAAATAAAACTATTTGTACAACAGCAGGACAATATGGTCAGTATAATGGTGCAGGCGGAGCTATTTACTTTGGATATGGTTATGAAAATGTTTTATTAGAAGATAATACATTTGATGGCAATCGAGCAATACAAAATGTACCTGATCCAGAACCATTACCAGGTGGTTATGTTTATTATGGCCCTTATGCAAGTGGTGGAGCCATCTATATTAATCGTGTAAATGGTCTCGATTTAATAAACAATAAATTTATTAATAACACATCTTCAAAAGATGGTGGTGCTATAATCATATATGTTGATTCTAATGCAAAACCAGTTGAAATATCAGGAAAAGGTACTCTTTTTGATAAAAATACTGCTG
>CANQWJ010000166.1 GCA_947627525.1 uncultured Bacilli bacterium | reverse complement strand
TTTTTAAATTATTTACTTCAAAATTGGCTTTATCCTGACCTAAGAAAACCATATCATCGCGGCATCTCTCAATCCATGTTCCAACCGTTGCACCACCATTTTTCTTATGTGTTTCATCGTGTGATCCTTGAATGAAATAAGTTGTAATACCATCAATGTGTGGATACATATCGACTACATAGCCAGCCTGTTCATCAAAGCCACGAAGAAATAATTGATAAGTTTGTTCTTTACGAACTTGGGTATAGTCACCATCTAAAAGATCACCAATATGTAAAACAATATTATGACCTCTACGATTAGCTTCTTTATATATTTCATTGACAAGGGTCAACTGTTGCTCTTTAGTACATAGGTGTGTATCAGATAAAACTGTCATCTCAGTTTTTATTAATCCATCTTTATCACGGGTTGCACACATTAATTTACCTTTTGGACGGCGTTTGTGAAAAATTAATCGATCATTTTCATATATTAATTCAATTGGTTTACCATAAAGTTTCATCGTTTCAATTAAACCATTGGCTTCAACCATGGATATTCCAACATCCTTCATAAATTGATCAAGAGGCATACCATTTCTTATATGACGATAAATACGATTAATATATACTTCTTTTTCGCTAGGAGTATGAATAATTTGTGTATCAACACTACTAATTGGTTTAGAAGTCAAATAATCATTTTTAATTGTCTGGTAACTTGGAATAAAAGTAGGTACTACTTTTTCAATTCCCTTTTTCTTCATCTGAATATCCAAAATCCAAGCTCCTGTCGTATTGTTTTCACCATCATCTTTCATCTTAGGAGTTGTTGCGGTCATTCCTGGGACAGTTATTTCATCAACCCCTCTAAAATGCATTTTTTCGCATTGAAGATAATGTCCATGAAGAATCATATCAACTTTATCTTCACTACGAATTGAGGAAATGTATTGTTGTTGTTTATAAGATACTGTATAAGCACCTTTACGTTTAGGATGACGAACTAATATTTTGGCCTGTTCTAAGACTTTCCCACTTTCTTTATCTTTATGAATTAAATCAATTGTGCAATGACTTGGTCCAAGATAAATCATATCATCTCTTTTATCGGCTATCATTTTACCAATGGATTCAGAATTTTTTAAATCGTGTGTATGATCTTTATCACCAGTTATAAAATAAGTTTTCATTCCTTCTAATTTAGGAAAATTATTTATGATGTACTCAGCTTGCCCCTGTGTATCATATTTAAATAAACTATTGTAATATATGCTTTTAGAAGGCAATAACCCCGCTGAAATATTACCACAAATAATAACAGTTCGAACGCCCTCCTGATAAGCTTTTTTATATACTTCATTTAAAAAAGTTAATTGTTGATATTTACTACCAAGACATATATCGGATATCGCCAAAATTTTTTCATTACTTTGATTAGTATATATTGTATAATGATTATCGGCAGTAAAATCTGTTGTTCCTTTATTCATGATTTGAATATCATCATCTTTTATTACTGTTGATATATTATAACCATCATCTATTAACTCCTTAACTAAACCCATTACTTCATTAGCCGATATTTCAAAATGTTTTCCTATTTCTTCTAATGATTTTTCCTTTTTGACGAACTCTAATAATTCTTCCTTTTTTTCTTCTTCATTCATACATTACAACCTCCAACATATAAAAAAGAAGATACTAAAAATGCATCTTCTAACAGACGAAATATACTTTTAAATTTAAATTGTAAGCTTTATCTAACTCCATGTTCCCACCTACTATTATCTTATAATTTAATTCTATAATAATTTATATTTTTTGTAAATACATAAAAATAGAATAAAATCAAAATTTTATTCTATCGAACATCTAAAACGTATGGCTTATCGTAAGTACCATTACCACTTACATTAACTTTAGCTTTTTTATTTAAATATATAACCATATTAGCATCACAAATAGTTGTATAGTTAGTACTAACATTTCCTCTAGAACCATATGTAACATACTGGTTTAGATTACCATTAGGAGTTAATGTCCAATGGCAATTACTACCACCACCTTTACCATAAGCAGTCATCCAGTTATCAATTGAACACTTATCTATAGTAGAGGTAATATTACTTAAATCGCACTTATCACTACCTGTAGATTTTATTTTACTAGAAGCTTTTAAATAGTCTGATAAAGAAGGAATTGCAAAAGTACTATTCATAGATTGACTCTCAATATTTTTAATATCATTATTATAACTACCTGTAATAAACTTTCCTTTAACAAATTTACTCGTATAGTCCATAGCATTATATTTTAATTTTAAAGAGTTATATAAAGTTGACTTTAGAAAACGACTTTCTTCATTACTACTACCAGATGCCGCTACTTTATCAAAAGGACCAACTACAACATCTTCTAAAATAACTTTTGCAATCCCATTAATAATAGAAATAATACGACCGTTTTTAGAACCTACTCTTATATAATTATTAGCATTAGTTCCAACAAATATATAACCATCATCACCATCTCTAATTAACCCTGTATCACCCACAGGGAAAATTTGGAAAAATATTCCAACTCAGTTGCTTACACAAAAAACGATATGAATGGCACATTGCGCCAAATAGCCTCG
>CANQWJ010000165.1 GCA_947627525.1 uncultured Bacilli bacterium | reverse complement strand
ATACCAAAAGCTTTATTATGAGCATTTTCTCTAATAGAACAAGTATTTAATAAGACTAAGTCAGCATCTTTATAATTATCTACTTCTACAAAAGACAACTCTTCAAGCATGGCCTTAATATTTTCACTATCATGTTCATTCATTTGACAACCATAAGTCTTTAAAAAATACTTATTACCTGAACCAATTTTTTTCAAACTATCATCTAATTCATATAATTCTTTTTCAACTTTTTCTTTTGTTCTTTTCTTTGCTTTAATATAATCAGGTAGTTCCATACTCCTCACTTCTTTCTTGTTATATTATACTAGATATTGACAAAAAGAAAAAGTAATATTTTAAACATTACTTCCCTTTAAAACACCACTAATGATTTTATCCATTTTATTAGTTTTATTATCATTAATGACTTCATCTTTAATAACAGTGTAATCTCTTTTAAAACAACTTACTAATTTTTCCATTCTTGGAACTAATTCTTTCTCATCAAGTGAATCAATGATTACTTGGAGGTTCGCAAGTTTAGTATACTTACCATAACGATTAGTTTTGATATAAGTGTCATACATTTTCTTAAAAGATGCGATATCGATACTGTTAAATCTTTTATCTTCAAGTATCTTCACTGTTGTATAAATGTAATCCTCATTAATTGATCTATCAAGGATTGTTTCTCCTTTATTATTCTTTATATTGGGTAAAAATTTCTTATTCTTTTTCAATTGTTTAATTATTTCTAAAACATTCGTATATCTTATTAAAACTAAGATGTGAGCAAAGGTATTACCATCATTATTTTGATGATTGACATCCCAATCTTTGTTCTTCATATGCTTTAGAACTAATTCATATTGACCTCTTTTTAGTAATCTTACTAAGACATCATTCCCATTTTCGTCACAAACATTTATGTCTATTTTATGTTTGCTTAGCAATTTATCAACTATTGTAAAGTGCCCTTCTTTAATTAATTCAAAAACCAGGGATGGATCTTCACAACAGGCGATAAATGCTTTTTCTTCATCATAAAACATTTATACACCTCTCTACTTTTCCAATGTGACAATTAACTATTCTAGCAAAAAAGAAGATACTTGTCAAATTAAAAATAAACTAACTTTTATATCGCTTTTATGATATATTAATAGTGGTGATAATATGATAGATGATATCAAGATTATTGAAGCAAAAACATTTAAAGAACGTCTTTTTGGTCTAATGTTTAAAAAAAATATCAATTATGCGCTTCTCTTTCCCCATTGTAACAGCATTCACACATTCTTCATGCGCGAAAGAATCGATGTCGTAATGACCGATAAAAATAATAAAGTCTTATACATAAAAAAAGGCCTAAAGCCAAATCGCATCATATTACCTAAAAAGAAGGTCTATAATACTTATGAGTTTCCTAATAATTTTATTAAAGATTTAAATATAAATGACTATATGAAAAGAGATAATTAAATATCTCTTTTTTACATAAATAATACCCAACCAATGACAACTAATCCTAAAATGATACGATAGATCATAAATGGTAAAAAGTCGTTTTTCTTTAAGTATTTCAACAAGAAACTAATACATAATAATCCTGATATAAAGGATACGAGAACCCCTATGATAAATAGTGAAAGATTAGCCATAATTGGTGCGAAACCATCTTTTAATAGGAATAGGCATACAGAACCTAAAACGACAGGCGCTGATAAATAGAACGAAAACTTAGCTGCGTCTTCCTTATTAATCTTTAGAGCACGAGAAGCAGCAATTGTTGTACCACTTCTAGAAAAACCAGGAATTAGAGCAAAGACTTGACTACAACCTATTAAAATAGCATCTTTTAAGGTTATCTTATCAAGATCTTTTTTACTAGGCATTTTCTTATCGACAAGATAGATTAAAACCCCCATGAAAATTAGGGCTAAAGCAATTAAAATAAATTGTTTTCGAAAGAACTCTTCGACAACATCTTCAAATAGTACACCAGCAATAGCAGCAGGAATAGTTGCGGCAACAATGTACCAAAGCATCTTTCCTTCTTTTTCTTTTGTTCCTTTAGTAAAACCAGATATTAACATCTTTAAGAAATCTTTAAAGAAATAAATGCCTATTGCCAGAAGCGTTCCAAAATGAAGAGCAATATCAAATAACATACTTATGTCTTCACTAATTGTCGTACTACCAATTCCAAAAACATCCCTAAAAATAATTAAATGCGCTGATGATGAAATCGGTAAAAATTCCGCAATCCCCTGAATTATTCCCAAAATTATAACATCAAACATAAATCCACCTCTTTATTCTAACCATTATGCATGGTTTTTATTTTTTCTTTTGAACCAGTAATAAGTTTTCCTTTTCCTTGTTCAATTGCCATCTCTCTTCCAAGTTTTATTTTCTTTAAAGTCTTATCAGTTACTTTTTTAAATATGCGATAATCATCTCGACTAGCAAATTCACTCATTCTAACATCATTAAGACTAGACCATACTCTTGGTAAAACTCTTTCATCTAATAAATATCCCATATGATATTTAGTAAGATAAGAAACGGTTGCTAGATAATATTTATTTCTTTTTACTTTTGAGACATTACCATGATCTATTATATCAAACATATCTAATAAATGA
>CANQWJ010000164.1 GCA_947627525.1 uncultured Bacilli bacterium | reverse complement strand
AGTACCTTTCTTAGTAGTACTACTTGTGATTGTTAAAGATTTTCCATCATTAACTCTTAAAAATCCTTTGTCATTTAGTGTCAAAGTATATCCAGCTAAATCTAAAGTTACATTTTCGTTATTTATTGCAAATTTAGCAGTTTCACCAGTTTCTTCAATGTCACTTGTTAACTTACAAACAACATTATCTTTTTGAAGACAAGTTTTTAAAGTGTTCCAATCACTAACTTCTTCACTTGTAGCAGCATTTACACCAGTAGTAGCAAAAAGCATTACTAAAGCTGATGTTAATAGTATTCCTCTCTTTTTCATTTTTCCTTTTCTCCTTTCCTAATATTTATAAACTTATTATACCCCCCCCCATTTATATGTCAAGATTCTTAAAAAAATTATTAATAAATTTACACAAAAAAGGAATAGTTCTCTATTACTTCTATCTTTTTACATGTCTATCTCATAAATTTAAGTCAATCAATAATTTAAATAAAAATCATCTTAAATAAAATGACGGAATTTACACTTAGTCTTTTATTGTCTTCACAATATTTGTCTTTTACTAAATCATAAATAAAAGAAAAGACCATTGACTTTGTCAATAGTCTAGAAAAGAGAAAAATAGTTTTTTCTTTTTTTAATTATTTCATCTAATCTTTAATTATAAATATTTTTTATTTCTTAATTTTATATATATGATACTTGACATTATTACTGTAACAATACCAGCAATTACAATTCCTTGAGGAACAAATAAACCAGTATCAGGATTTTCAATGTCAGCAGTATTAGGATTTACAATATTAGGTTTTTCAGTAGGTGGTTGTTTTTCATCGTCTTTTTCAACAATTTCTTCTTCAATAACTGCTAAATTAGACATTTTTTCTTTTAATACTACATATGACCATATATCGACAATCATATTATCTGACTCATTAGCTGTTGCCTTTAAAACACCATCTTTACTAGATACACCATCAAGGACACTTTCTAGTGGTGTTCCACTATTATCTGAATAAACTGTATAATCATCAGTTGTAAGGTTGTGAATTATTATTCCATTTTTATTTACTTCAACATCAATAAATGGGAAATGTGTTTCCGAAATTTTTGTAGTAATAGTAGCGAAAGCATTACTTTCATCACCATAAGTACCAAGAGGAACAGCCTTTCCATTTCCGTCTAGTCCATCCCAATAAACTTTTTTATATTCTCCTTCTTTGACATCATCAAAAGTTATCTCAAATTCACGGTTTTTTAATTCAATACTACTACTATCTTCTAAAGTTGTTTTATATTTTGAAAAATCTAAAGTAAGTGTTGCTTTATCGACATTCATATATTTAATGTAAAAGTAACCACCTTTACCATTTATGATACTATTTTCTTTTTCAGTTGTATCACCTTTAAAATAAAATTCAATTTTATCTACTACTTTATGTTTTATATTTTCAGGTAAATCATTGCTAGGAGCATTGTAGAACATCTTATATACGGAATCATAATCATCACTCTCTTCACGAGCAATATGTAAAGCTAACTTTTCTTTTCCTAAATTAGCACCAAATATATTATCATGATAATAAGAATTATATCTTGATTTATTAGTGTTTAAATCAATCAATCCTCTTTTATTAGCAATTAAAGCCCCAGTATATGGCCTTGATCCATTTGAATCAACTAAATATGTATATCCATCGTCAGTTAAAACATACAATTTAGAATAAATATTATTTTCAGATCTAAAAAGTAATGAATATGACCAAACACGTCCATCTATCTTTTTGCCATTACTGACTACGGTTATATCTATTGAACCAATTACTCCACCTTTTTCTTGACCACTAAAGTCTCCACCAGTAATTTGAGTTTTAGGTAAACCAGATAAATCTCCGTGTTTTTTTAAAGCATAAAATTTGAACTCATACACACCATCCTCAGGTGCTACAAAACTGAATGGATTATAACCATTTGAAACAGAGCCATAATTAGGACCATTCTTCTCTTGTTCTCTATTTTCTATTAATCCTTTTTTGCTCGCAACTTTATATGTTGAAACAAAACTACTATTATAAGCAATTTTTTCTTCTTTATTTGTTCCAAAAGTACTTACTTTTATACCAGTAACAGAAACTTCATAGCCCTTATAACTATTTTCCATACTAGTTCCAAAATAAATTGTTTCACCCTTTTTAGCATAAGCATAAAACTTTGATTTACCTTCAGAATTCAATATTTGAAAGTTAGTACTTTCTGTTCCAAAGATAAGTTGTCGGTCTCCTGGCAAGTCAGCTCCTTCATCAGTTGTCGTCAAGTCAATACTAACTTCAGCGTTAACACTACTAAAAGTTAACATACTTAAAATTATAAATAAGTAAAAAATAAAATTTCTTTTCATATAAATACCTCCAATAATAATATGAAACCTATATTTTATATAATGATTATAAGGTATATCCCCCCCCCGTCAATTATCAATTGAAAAATATTATGATTTTCAAATAAATTTACACTCTGTTTACAAAACAAAAAAAGGGCATTAGCCCTTTTAACACTATAATATTATATACAATTGATAAACGTATAACAGTTTTTATTTAAATGCTTCTTCAAAAGCAACAGCTACAGCAACAGTTGCTCCAACCATTGG
>CANQWJ010000163.1 GCA_947627525.1 uncultured Bacilli bacterium | reverse complement strand
CAAGTCATCATTATTAAAAAGAAATCTTCCTAAGAAACCACGCTTCTCATTTTCTGTTAGATCAAAATCATCTAAGTTTTCTAATAAGTTCTTCTCCAAGTCAAGATGTTCATGTTCTTGGGCATAATAACCGATATCTGTTTTAGGTCCTAAAATAACGGAACCTTTATCAGGAGTTAACTCACCAACTATTAATTTTAAAAGCGTACTTTTACCAGCCCCATTTTCACCGACGATTAAAAACTTTTCACCACGCGGTATATCAATATTAATGTTGTGTAAAACATCTTTTTTGGATGCTTTATCATATCTAAAAGAGACATCTTTGATAACTAAAGGATGCTTGGTACTCTCACGGCCTTGATGGAGAGAAACACTAGCTGTTTTAGTCTTCTTTTCAACAACAATCGCTTTTTCTTCAAGACGTTCTAACTTCTTTTGACGGTCTTTCGCAATACGAGCTTTTTTCTCATTACCATGAAGATATTTATCAACAATTGCTTGAAGACGTTTACGTTCTTTTTCTTGAAGAAGAGCTTCTTTTTGAAGAAAAATGTCTCTTTCTTCTTGTAATCTTTTAAACTGTGTATAATTACCATCAAATAATTCCATCTTATGATGTCTTTTATCTATGAATAAAATTTTATCAACAATTCTGTTCAAAAACTCAATGTCATGGGAAATGATATAGACTCCTCCTGCATAATTCTTTAAGTAGTCCATGACAAATTCTTTCGTATCTTTATCGAGATGGTTAGTTGGTTCATCAAGAAGAATTAAGTCAGGTTTAGAATATAGTAGTCGGACAAAAGCTATTTTTGACTTTTGACCACCACTCAATGTCTTTAAACTGCGCTCCAATAATTCATCTTCAATTTTCATATTACTAATTAACTTTAAAAGGACTTCTTCAGCTTCATATGGTTCCCAGTAATCAAGTTCACTTTGAAGTTTATCAATTTGTTTTAAAAGACGATTTATCTCTTTTTCATCACTAAGAGTAGTCGTTTTAATATATAAATCATTTATTTGTTGTTGGAGTTTAGCAATTGGTCTACCTTCTAATAAGTAATCAAAAACAGACATATCAAGACTAGGCACTTCATCAGTGATGACTTGTGGCAAATAAGATATTCTTGGTCTATTAAAAAAAGTTATATTCCCTGAATCGACATCTTGAAGACCCAATATTACTTTAAAAAGAGTTGTTTTACCACTACCATTAACCCCAACTACTCCTATTTTTTTATCATCAGGAACATTGATGTTAACATCATCAAAAATCCTGTTGATACCAAAAGAAAGATTTAAATTCTTTATTAACATAATGTTCCCTCCTTAAAAATAATTTTATCATAAATAAAGATAAGAAAAAAGAAGCATTATTTTGCTTCTTCTTGCGCTCTTGTTTCACGAATAACTGTTACTTTAATAGTTCCAGGATATTGCATTGTCTCTTCAATCTTTTCTTTGACATCACGAGCAATCTTGTATGCTCCCGCATCATCAACTTCTTCTGGTTTTACCATGACACGAAGCTCACGTCCCGCTTGAACTGCGAAAGTATGGTCAATTCCTGGCATTTCATTAGCAACATTTTCTAATTGTTCTAGTCTCTTTAAGTAGTTCTCTAATGAATCGTTACGAGCTCCAGGACGGCTAGCTGATAAAGCATCAGCGATGGAAACTAATACGGCAATGACACTTTCTGGTTCCTTATCACCATGATGCGAAGCAATAGCGTCAATGACAACTTTATTTTCGTTATATTTTTTCGCAATATCAACACCAATTTCAACGTGACTTCCTTCAATTTCATGGTCAATTGCTTTTCCAATGTCATGAAGTAATCCTGCTCTTTTAGCAATAGCAACATTCTCTCCCAATTCACCAGCAAGTAATCCCGCTAAATGAGCAACCTCAATAGAATGTTGTAAAGCATTTTGACCATAACTAGTTCTAAAATGTAATTTACCAACTAATTCGATCAATTCATGATCCATTTTAGTAAGTCCTAATTCAAATAAGGCACTATTACCATATTCTATAATCTTAGAATGCATGTCTTTACATACTTTATCATATAACTCTTCAATTCGCGTTGGATGAATTCTTCCATCTTTGATTAGAGTCTCTAACGTTACACGCGCAATCTCACGACGCAAAGGGTCAAAACTTGATAATACGACCGCTTCTGGTGTATCGTCAATAATTAAATCAACACCCGTAATAGCTTCAATCGTACGAATATTTCGTCCCTCACGACCAATTATACGCCCTTTCATCTCATCATTTGGTAAGTCAACAACCGTTACTGTTTGTTCGTTAGCAACATCAGACGCAAATCTCTGCATCGCAAGAACAATCATATCCGTTGCTTTCTTATCAGCTTCAAGTTTAGCAGCATTTTCTCTTTCTTTAATATAAACCGCAATCTCTTTAGATGTTTCCTCTTCTACTCTCTTCATTATTAAATCTTTAGCTTGTTGTTTATTATAGCCAGAAATTTTGCTTAACAAATCTAGTTGTTCTTTCTTGATTTCTTCCACTTTAACTTGTTCGTCTTGAATTTCATTTTGCTTTAGAGATAAACCTTTTTCACGTTCATCTAACGCTAATTCACGCTTTTGAAATAACTCATCACGTTTATCCATGTT
>CANQWJ010000162.1 GCA_947627525.1 uncultured Bacilli bacterium | reverse complement strand
CGGAAAGACCCTATCCCTTTTTCAGCTAATATTTCACTATATAGTTTTAATCCTTCAAGAGCATAATGATGATGACGATGATCTTCATCAACCATAAAAGTAACATCACTTGCCCCATCAGTACCAAAATCACTTATTTCTCCAACTGCCACATTCTCATTATGACGATAAATATAATATGTATCTGGTTTTGTTTTACTCTTTCTTAAATCAATAACATCATTACTCTTAATTGGTTTTTCAAACCCTAATACCGTTTTATTAACACTCTCTAATTCTTTTTCTAATCTTGCTAGTTTCAAATTATTTTGAGCCATAATAGGACTAATGAAACCCTCATACTCTTTTTTCATTTTAAGTTTGGTTTTAAATTTTTTATTTAATTCATCAACTTCATTTTTTATTAGACGTCTTTTTCTTTCACGAGCAATTTTACTTTTCTCATCTTCGACAACTCTATCTTTATCATCCATTTTTTTGGATTGACATCTATATATGACAACATTAGTATCATTCTTTCCTTCATCAGTAACTTCTTCGCCACCATATTTTTGAATTATCTTTGTGGCCTTTTCATTATCCTCAGTTAATGGTATTAAAAATTCTTCAATTCCAGAACGCGCTAAATAATCACCAAATAAACAAAGTGCTTGATAACCATAACCTTTGCCTTGGTACTCTTCATTTATTTCACATTTAACACTAGGAATTAATCTACTACGAATAATTTTACCAATCTTTTGATGTTCATTACACAAGCGAATATCATAATATGCCGAGTCTCGTTCACTACCAAAATGAGCAATGTCAATAATACCATTACTAGCAATTGCTTCACTCAAAGAAAGCCATTGATCAACTAAACTCGTAATCTCATTCTTAAGCATTGTTATACTGGCAGTAATATGTTGAAGCTGTTTGGTCATCTGACTATTAGTAAGTTCTAATTGCCTTTTTTGTTCCAATAATTCTTCTTGTTTTTTCAAGAACTCTTCTAACAAAACAATTCGCCTCCATCAAAATAACTTATTTATCATTTAATATTATTGATTAACCCATTCTTCAACTTTACTTCTAGCATCTTTAACAGTTGACCCTTGAACTTCTAAACCATCTTTAACGATTGCACCATGTAATTTTTTTGTTAAATCGGTAACTGTATTTCCAAGTCCATTTCCCTCATGAGTACAAAATGGTTTTATAGTCTTACCAGCAAAACTATAGCGTTCTAAGAAAGTATAAACGCACATTGGCATTCTTCCCCACCAAATTGGATAACCTAAATAAATCGTATCATATTCATCAATACTATCTAAATAGTTTTTAACAGCTGGTCTTGCATCACGATCTAATTCATCCTTTGTAACTAAAATACACTCATTATAATCATGCGGATACTCTTTAACAGGTTCAATCTTAAACATATCAGCCCCTGTCATTTCCTTTATATAATTAGCAATAACCTCCGTATTCCCAACAGTTACTTCTCCTACATTGTAATTTTCTCCTGCCCTTGAAAAATATAAAATTAATTTTTTCATAAATAATTCCTCCTACTTAAATTTAATTTCACATTTATAACCATTCTTTTTATACTCTTTTATTGTATCATAATACTTCTGCTTTGTCTTAATCTCTTTTTTAGCTGTTAATACATCCCCATTTACTTGTACTTCATAACCATTATCTTTATCTTCTTGGGCTTTATCTTTAACTATATCTTCATTAGATGATTTAAAGTTATCAATAGTTTTTATCATTCCTTTATAATTCAAATAAACTGTAATTTCTTCATTATAATTTTCTTCATCAATAGTATAAGTACATATCGTTTCTTGATTATAAGTAATTAGCGATAATACTATTAGAGCAACAAGAATCAATGATAACAGAATTATTATAGCATAATCTTTTAAAAAGTTCTTCATCTTTCACCTACTCTTTAGGAGCAATGTACTCTTTACCTAATGCTTCAACATAAGTCTTGATCTTAATTTCGCTCATCTTTTTCCAATTACCTTGTGTATAGTACCAATCAAAATCTTGACTATTACTCAAATATGCTCCTTCATAAAGAATGGTATTAACATTATATAATTCAGAAGTTAAACGTAATATTGCATAGTAGTTTCTATACTTAGTATAAATTTGCCCACTAGATTTATCTTGCAATGCTCCTGTTGGGTATGGTCTAGTATATATTCGCAAATGTTCTTCACCAACTGGATATGCTTCTTTCCAACCATTAGCTACTTTGATAGCCGCTTTAAACTCACTAGCACTACTACCAAGACGAGTTGGCATAATAACTTCCCAACCAGAATAATAATCATTGTTGATACTATTGTGATGGTTACTATAAACAAAATGTGAAACAGCACCATAATATCCCATCGCATAAGCCCTTCTTCGAACGTTGGCTTCATCTTTTGGTCCCATCATTTCACCATAATTACTATTACTAGTTCTAATTATTTTTACTTTTAGCCCGTGTTCTTCATATCTTTCTTTTTCGTATAAAGATTGTTCTAAATTCAAAGTTTTTTCTTCAATTTCTTTATTAGTAGCTCCTGGATCACTTCCTCCATGTGGAGGAATAAGAAAAATCCAAAATTATCATTATTTCTTAAAATTCAATGTTCCATTCTATTTCTATATCTCTTG
>CANQWJ010000161.1 GCA_947627525.1 uncultured Bacilli bacterium | reverse complement strand
TTTAACTTTAGAGGAAGTTCAAAAAACATATAGAGATTATTTTGATGTTTATAAGGGTGACGATGACGGACCAATATATAATAGATTTGTTTTAGGTGATGCAATCAGAGAATTGGGACCATATATACGTTATAACGATAAGAGTGGATATCGATATCACAACAGATGGTATGGCGATGAGGCAATTCACGACGTCACAGAGTTAAATGTTCCTTGGGTAGGTCGAGGTGGCCGTAACATAGATGGAATTCTTGCTGGTCAGTTTACATCTCTTATGTTCTATGGTGGAGTAAGCGATATCCTAACATCTCGTATCGTTCTTGCTATCAAATAAATTGTTATGTATTATATTTACAAGTTAGATTAATAAGAATATGGCATTTATAGTGAGTTATTAATTTAATATTTATAATTCACATTTTATATAAATGTAGGTCATAAGTTATAAAAGTTAACTTTAGTTCTTTCTGTTTTTTTACTAAATAAGAATTTTAATCTTGTGAACACCTTAGCCCTTTAATTCAATTGAGATGACAATTAACACAATAGTCGATTAATTAAACATCTCTTTGTATTTATTTTGCTAAACTAAAATATGAGATCTATTTTATCTATCAAAAATTCATTATAAAAACTTATGACCTTTTATTTTTAATAAGTAAAAAATAATACTTAGAATAGAGTTAGTACTTATCTACTAACTTTTTATATTGTTTATATTATTTATTGCTTGGTTATTATCTTTTTGTGTGCTAAAATATATTGATGAATGGAGGCATAACTATGAGTTTAAAAGCAGGAATTGTTGGCTTACCAAATGTTGGAAAGTCTACTTTGTTTAATGCTATTACAAAACAAAATATTTTAGCGGCTAATTATCCTTTCGCAACAATTGATCCTAATGTTGGTGTTGTTGTAGTACCAGATGAAAGATTAGATAAATTAAATGATTTATATCAACCAGCACGTTTAATACCAACTAGTTTTGAGTTTACTGATATTGCAGGTCTTGTAAAAGGAGCCAGTCAAGGTGAAGGTTTAGGTAATAAGTTCTTATCACACATTCGTGAAGTTGATGCTATCTGTGAAGTAGTTAGATGTTTTGAAGATAGTAATATTATTAATGTTGAAGATGGTATTGATCCCATTCGTGACATTGAGATAATTAATTTAGAATTAGCTATATCTGATTTAGAAATATTAAATAATCGTATTGATAAAATAAAAAAGAAAGCGGAAACTAATCGTGATAAAGAAGCCTTAGTTGAATTAGAAGTTTTAAAGAAAGCAAAAGCATCACTTGAACAAAACATTCCTTTAAGAAATGTTCAATTTACTGATGATGAGATGGTCTACATCAAGAATTTTAGTCTTTTGACTATTAAACCAATTATTTATTTAGCTAATGTTAGTGAAGATGAATTAGCAGGTGAAAATAAATACGTTGATGAAGTTATGAAGTATGCTTCAAAAGAAAATGCTAAGACTATTAAAATTTGTGCAAAACTTGAGTGTGATCTATGTGATTTGCCAGATGAAGAAAAATTGGAAATGTTGAGTGCTGTTGGTGTTAGTGAAAGTGGTCTACAACAATTGATAAAAGCAACTTATGACTTATTAGGACTTGAGACTTTCTTCACAGTTGGAAAAGACGAAGTTCGTGCTTGGACCTATAAAAAGGGTACTAATGCTAAGAAGTGTGCGGGAATTATTCATACTGATTTTGAAAAAGGCTTTATTAAAGCTGAAGTTATGTCATATGAAGACTTAATCAAGTATGGTGATGAATTAAAAGTAAGAGAAGCAGGTCGTTATCGTCTTGAAGGAAAAGATTATATTATGCAAGACGGAGACATTTGCTTATTTAGATTTAATGTGTGAGAAAAGAGATTAAATAGTCTCTTTTTTTAGAAAGGATTCTTATATATGAAGAAAATCATTAGAAAAAATAAAGTAGAACTTGCTACTAGAAAATTTACTGATCGTGAAGAACCAAGAAAAGTTTTTTGGGATAAGTATCTAAAACTAGAACAAAATATAAAAAATGTCGAAGATATATATGTTATCAATTATTATGGTGTTGGTGGTATTGGAAAAAGTTCACTTCTTCGCCAAATAGTTAGTGAACTAAAAGAAAAAGAAGCTTATTATTGCTTATATGATTTTGAAACTGCACAAGACCCCAAAACTGTTTTAACTCTCATAAAAAAGAAATTAGAAGAATCATATAAATTTGATTTTCCTATTTTTGACTTAGCTCTTTATTGTTATGCTAGAAAAATTGGAGAAGAGCCTACTAAACCAGAAGTTAAATCGCTTGTTGAAAAAAGTCGTACATTGAGTTTTATTATAAATACAGTAAATGAAATACCTGTTGTTGGTCTTGCCTCATCTATTTTTAAATGGGCTGATGAAGGATTGGCTGTTTTAAAAAATAATAGCAATAAGTATAAAAAGGATTTAGAACAACTAGAAAATGAGGAACCACAAGATACATATAATCGTTTACCTTATTATTTTGCTCAAGATTTAGCTGCTAATATGGAAAGATTAGATAAACCATTAGTTATTTTGTTAGATACATATGAAAAACTAGTAAACGAAGTAAAAAGTGAAGGCTATGCATTAATGCAAGATTATTGGTTGCGCAATGATGATGGACCTATTGTTCAAGTGCCAGG
>CANQWJ010000160.1 GCA_947627525.1 uncultured Bacilli bacterium | reverse complement strand
CAATAAAGTTTATCTTTATTGGCTACCAATTATTTAAATTCGAATATCCGTTTCGAATATCCTCTTCAAAATTAACCCTATTTGTCAATAATACTAACATCAAAAAAAGAGTCTCTTATGAAAACTCTTTCATCATATTATCTATTTCTTCTTGTTCTTCAGCAGTTAATTCTTCATAATCTAATTCTTTATTAAACCAACTAGGTAATTTTTCTTTTTCGGAATTACTATTAGTTTTGTTACTTGTTGTTTTAGCATCCATCTTTCTTTTCAATTTACGATGTTCTTTACGAGCAACCTCCATAGCTTCTTCAACCGTTTCAATATTTAGTCTACTCCATTGGGACGCAACCGCATCAACATAGTTTTTAGTAAACTTTTGATTATTAACTTTTAAAACGTAAGAGATAAGAACGTTGACAACGCCTGGTTTCATTTTGTAGTTAAGCATTAAGTCTTCAATTATCTTTAACTCTCTAACACTAGGTTCGCCATTTTTATATTTACTCTTTAAATAATCATATGGGGTAACATTTTCAAAAGTATAGATCATTTTAGCAAGTGGTGAACTATCACCCTTTGGCGTCTTTAAGTATTCCGGTTGTTTCGTATAAATGAGTGTTGGCAAGTTTCCACCTGATTCAAATTGATAGAAATTACGACAATTGATACGCAATTCATCACGATTTATCAAGCCTTTTTCATTAATGCTGTTACGAACTAACATCTGCATATTGAGTTCATCAATACCATAGATGTAGGAAAGACTCTCAATCAATTCTTTAACACTATCACTAAAGCAATTATCACTAACCATATTTTTAGGAATGCTAGATATCAACATGTTAAAATCAATATGTTTTTGTAAAGTTATCTTTCCTTCACTTCTTTCAATGATATTATCATTCTCATTGAAAACATTACCTTTAACACTAGAAAAGACGGTATTAAAAGTAGCAGTTACATCTTCATAATCTTTTAAATTCAATTTAGGTAAGGAATAATAACTAACTATTTGTTCATATTCTTTTTTACCAACATTATTATATAAGACAACATTTAGTATCGGATGATTTAAAAATTCTTGAGCTGACATAGGCGAATATAAAACATAGACATAATTATTTACATCGCCCTTTTTAACATAAGTTTTTAAAAGTCCCGTTGCTTCTAATTTTTCTCTTGCGATGACAATACTTTCTAATTTTACTTGCATCGTTGCCATCAAATGATGATGGGTCTCTTCTTTAGACATCATCTCATTATGTAATAAATCATCAATTAAAGTAAAATAGAGACTAACCGCTGTATGTCCAATAATAGGTTGATATAGCGTCGTCACTATTTTTTTATCAGTTTCGGTGATAATTGTTCTATTAACGACAGTATAGGTATCAGCTGGCAATATCGTATTAGACATAATTATCACTTCCTCATACTAATTATATGAAAATTTAATTTCTTTTACAAGTTAGAACTTTTTCTTTTGGTACTTCTAATTCTGGTAGTGAACATTTAGTAAAAGCCTCATCAATAATTGGTTTAAAATGACTAGGTATTGATCTTGTTGGAACTTTTATTCTTTGTAAAATAGCATTTATATTATTACAGGCATAATAAAATAAACTTTCACGATTGATCCATTTCATATCAAATAGATTTTTGGGATCAGCATAACTAACCATTCCTAGAGCAACTTGATACTCACCTCTATCATCATAAGAAAAAACGACCTTCATTTGATAATGAATTAATTGTTCATTAAGAACATAAGCATTTTTTTCTTCTGTAGATGTACAAATAGTTTGTCCAGGAAAATACTTAGAAAATGCTTCTATTTCACGAGCATATTTTAAAATAGTTGATAAATTCTTTTGAGAATAATTTTTCATATAAAATGGTTCAAAAGAAGACACAGTCGAATAAAAAGCATCTTCATCACCATTTAAAACACTTAATTTATAACAATCAGAGTATTTTGTTCCAAAGACAAAATTTGTTATGCCATCACGATAATAAATTCTTTGAAGACTAATATTAGATGATGAAAAAGTATTATCAATTTGTAATGATGGCATCTCTCTTTTGGAAGATCTAATAACATCTTTTAATTCTTGAAATTTAGCAACGATACATCCTAAATAAACACTACCACTCAATTGTTCACTATTTGATGGGACTACGTCACCCTCTAAGCATTCATCTATTAACGAATGCACTCTATCATATTCATTCATAATAACACCTCTCTTATTAAAGATTTAAAACTCTTACTTTTGGACCAGATCTCTTTTTACTATCGCTTTCTTTATTTGAAGTTTCTTTATCATCCTTAATTAAACCAGATTCTAAAAAATTATAACAAGCACTACTCAACTCTTTTTGGGCTTCTGATAACGCTTCTTTTTCACAATCTACTATGCTAGTTTTAGTTACTTCTTCTTGTGATGGAAAAGGACTGATTCCGGAATAATCAACACTTGTTTGTTGTGTAGTACTAAGAATATCAACGACCATTTCATTGCGAAGATTCATCGTTTTGAAATTGGCACCAGCTTCTTTTAACATGTTAAAACAACTAATACTATTATGTCTTTTCGCTATCATAAGAGCTGTTTCACCATCTAAACACTGAGCATTTATATCAGCACCAAGAAGAATTAAGATTTTTAAGATATCTGGATGATTATAACG
>CANQWJ010000159.1 GCA_947627525.1 uncultured Bacilli bacterium | reverse complement strand
GTATTGATTAGTTTTTCATTGTCCCTTTGATGTAAGCCAATACTTGGTTCATCTAAAACATATAAAACACCTGTTAATCTTGAACCAATTTGAGTTGCAAGACGAATTCTTTGACTCTCACCACCAGATAACGTTCCCGCCATTCTATTTAAAGTCAAATATTCAAGACCAACATTTTTTAAGAATAGAAGTCTATTTTTAATTTCAACCAATAATAGTTTAGCAATCTGTTCTTGGGACTCTGTTAGCTTTAATTTATCTAAAAAGACAAGCATGTCTTTGATACTCATACAAGTCATTTCATAAATATTTTTATTACCTACTTTAACTGATAAAACCCAGTCCGCAAGACGTGATCCATGACAAGTCTCACACTCTGATTCAACCATATAGTTTTCTAACCAATCTCTTATCCAAGTACTATTCGTTTCCATATATCTTCTTTGAAGATTGTTGATGACTCCTTCATAATAATCTCTTTGATTATATTGATTACCACTTCTAGTTGCATACTTAAACTGGATGACATCAGGACTTCCAAATAAAACAATATCCTGTAATTTTTTAGTCAATTTACCAAAAGGCTTATTCATATCAATTTTATAATGCTTACAAACACATTCTAGTTTTTTATAATCAATACTTTCTTGGTCATCATTAGATGTAAGAATACAACCTTCATTAATTGATTTAGTCCTATCAGGTACAACTAAATCAGCATCAATATTCAATTTAATTCCTAAACCATTACATTCAGGACAAGCTCCAAAAGGAGCATTGAAACTGAACATTCTTGGCTCTAATTCAGGAATGGAAAAATCACAATAAGGGCAAGCAAAAGACTCTGAAAACAAAATCTCTTTTTGACCCAAAACATCAACAATAACTTTACCATTAGATAGTTTAGTAGCATTCTCAATTGATTCAAATAGACGACTTCTAATTCCCTCTTTTAAAACGAGACGATCAATTACGACATCGATACTATCTTTGATATTTTTTTCTAGAATGATGTCATCATCTAAATCACGGATTTCACCATTGACACGAACACGCGCATATCCTTCACTTCGCAACTTATTGAGTAAATCTTTATGAGTTCCTTTTTCACCATGAACAACTGGCGACATGATGACTAACTTCGTTCCTTCTTCGTACTCTAAAACACGATTAACGATTTCATCAACACTCTGACTAGATATAGGAATATTATGATTAGGACAGTAAGGAATACCAATACGGGCATATAAAAGACGTAAATAATCATAAATTTCTGTCACTGTTCCAACTGTTGATCTTGGATTTTTACTAGTTGTCTTTTGATCAATACTAATAGCTGGTGATAAACCTTCAATAGAATCAACATCAGGTTTTTCAGTACCGCCTAAAAATTGTCTTGCATAAGCACTTAAAGACTCAACATATCGTCTTTGTCCTTCAGCATAAATAGTATCAAAAGCAAGACTACTCTTACCACTTCCACTAACTCCAGTCATAACGATAAATTTATCTTTAGGAAGAGTTAAATTAACATTCTTTAAATTGTTTTCACGAGCTCCTTTTATAATAATTTCATTCATAGTTACCACCTTTTTTCCTTTACATAGGCATCTTCTTCACCTTTTTGATAATAATCGAGATGTTGAAGTTCTATTGGACAATTAGTTGCCACTAATCTTTTTTCAAAACACTCTATTTCTTCACTATTAAGTCTAATCGTTGAAATATATTTTTTAAAACGATTATCTCTTAAATCAAGACCATAATTTATAATTTCTTCGCGTGTTAATAGTCTTAATATTTCTATTGTTTGAAAGGCATACATTTCGTAATCATAATATTCATCATACTTATAATCAGATAAGCCACTTCCTCTTACAAGACAAACATCAAAGTCGCCTTCTTCATGGAAATAACGAAAAGTATCTTCCATATGTTCACACATATGAAAACCATTACCATTATTACCAGCAATAATTGGACCAATAGTTGAATAAGTCTTACCAACTTCAAATGGTTTACCATAGTTATTAATTAATCCCTTATTGAAGCTTTTGTATCCTATTAACATATGTGCATCACCTTTTTTCTTGCTATTATATCATAAATTAACGATTATTAAACCTGTTTTTAAAATTGCAATGCTTACATAGTTCTTCAATTGATTGATTATTTCTAAAACCAGTTAACATCTTTTGAAAACGTGAACTATTAACAACTTTTTCAAGATCATCGTTAAAAATATTACCTAATATAATTTTTCCTTCACCATCTAGGCAACAAGGAACGATACTTCCATCTACTAATATTGCAATATGACTAGATAAAGCATGACAATAGCCAATATTTTCTTCCTCTAGATTTAATTCAGGCCAAATAAATAGATTTTCTTTTTCCACAAAAGTGTTAATATCTATCTTTGTTGTACGATTATTATAAATTTTATCAACAACATCTGGGGATAAATTATAAAAAGATTTAATTTTATTAACAATAGTAGTGGATTTTTTATCTAATTTGTTATTTTTTAAAGTCCAAAGGCGATAAGAAATATAGATCTTTTTAGATAATTTTTGACAAGTTGCAAAGACTTTATCAAAGTAGGTAGAAGAGTTTTGTTCACAATGAAGAGATACATTTATTTGGCGAAGACAAGAATTGTGCAAAAACAAATCTTCATATTTTTCTAAAAGTGTTCCATTAGTTGTAATATTAACCAAAATATTATTTTTAGTACAAATTTCAAGAATTGTCTTCAAATCGGAATGAAGTAAAGGTTCTCCTT
>CANQWJ010000158.1 GCA_947627525.1 uncultured Bacilli bacterium | reverse complement strand
GGTTGTAAATATGTGGCGATGGAAACATCAAGTGAAGCCTATTTCCGTCATCGTCTTGATGATATCACTTATGGTAGTGGTGTCATTACTAATATAACTAGTGAACATTTAAACATTCATAAGACTTTTGAAAATTATTTAGATTGTAAGTGCCAACAATTCCGTCAAATTGCCAAAGATGGTTATTCTATTTTTAATGCTGATGACAAACACTATGAAGAAGTTCGTAAAGAAGCAGTTTCTAGTCATAAACTGACTTATGGTAAAAATAAAGATTGTGATTTATGGATTAAAGATTTTCATATCAGTCCATCAAAAACTAATGTTACTTTTGTCTATGATCAAAAAGAATATAACTTTGATAGTCCTTTATTGGGAGAATTCAATGTCTATAATTTAGCGGGAGCCATGTTGACCGTTTTAACACTTGGAAAAACGATGGAAGAAATAATTCCTAATGTTTCGAAAATTAATATTTCTGGACGTCTTGATGTTTTACCTAATATTGGTCAAAACTTTACGGTTGTTGTTGATTATGCCCATACTCCTAATGGTATAGAAAACCTTTTAAAGTTTGTTCATACTTTGAATATCAATCGTAGTATTGTCGTCATTGGGCAAGCAGGAGAACGTGATTACTTAAAGCGTCCCATTGTTGGAAAAACAGTTTGTGATAATGCAAGTTATGCTATCTTTTGTTATGAGGATCCAAGAAGTGAAGACCCTAAAGACATAATTGATATGATGGTTAAAGATATAACGGATAAAGATAAATATGAAGTTGTAATCGATCGTAGTCAAGCTATTAAAAGAGCAATTGATATTGCCAAAGAAAACGATATTGTTTTAATTCTTGGAAAAGGAAATGAAACATATCAAAAATTAAAAAATGAAGTCATTTATTTTAATGATGAAGAAGAAGCAATGAAGCATTTAAAGAGTCGCATGGAACGAGAAAAAGTTTCAGTATAAGTTAATATAAAAATAAATATATGAAAAAAGATAATGATACTAAAAGATATAGAAAAAATTTTTCAATGTCTTTGATAGGATGATTATCTTTTTATTTTTCTAATTTTGTAAGTATTGACAAAAAAGCTTGGGGGGGGGGTATAATTTAATCGATATGAGAAAGAAGGTAAGAATAGTGAAAAAAATTAAAACTTTTTGGAAGCATGCAACAAGTATGCAAAAGGGGATGTTATTGGTTGGAGCAGTTATAGTTCTCGCTGTTGTAATTTCCGTATTATCTTCAGCAAGTAACAAAGACTTATCAAGAAATAATTATAATTCAAACGAAGAAGGAAATAATGGAAATAGCGAGGCCAATGATAGGTTTATTGTTACATTTAAAGAACCTAGAAAAGATAGATATAGCAGTTATGGCAACCCTATGGATTCTACTGTAGAATATTATAGGGATAGAGAATATTCTGAAATTTTTGAAGATAATCATTGTGATGAATATGTCACAGAAGAAGAACTAGAATTAATGAAACAATATGTGCAAAACGGTCAAAAAACTATTGATTCTAATCTTGATAAATACAATAATATTTGGGAAAAAATAACTAAATGTTATCAAGAGGAATTTGATAGAATTCATGAAGGAGAAGATTTATCTTTATTGAAAGAAGAAGATTTAAAAGAATATAAAGTTCCCAATCCACATACTGAAAAAGATTTGAGCCAATATTATAGAGATAATAAAGTTAATTTTGAAGATGAAAAAGATTACATTGCTGAATTAATAAAAGGATATATGGCTAATATTTCAACTTTGTATGATCATGGTGTTAAAAAACAAAATAATGAATATTATTTTGAAAATGGTAGCCTTCCTGATAGCATTGTTAGCAATTCTAATGTTCTAGTTTATATTTATGTTTATCCCGTAGTAAAAGATGGCATTTTATATGGTTTTGATTGGTGT
Source organism: uncultured Bacilli bacterium (assembly GCA_947627525.1). GTDB lineage: Bacteria > Bacillota_I > Bacilli_A > RF39 > UBA660 > RUG11788. The sequence goes on along the minus strand of CANQWJ010000158.1, from coordinate 879 downwards.
GCTGACTTTGTTTTAAAAGAATATGTTGACGAATATAGAGAAGCAAGAAAGGAACTTGATAAATTAATAGAAGAATATCCAAACACGTATTCATATTTTTCAAATGGTGGAGAAAGAGAAGATATTCTTGCTAAATTCCCCAAAAATGACAAATATTATTTAAATTATTATATAGGTGATGAAGATGAATTGTTCTGTTTAGGAACTGAATCTGATAATCCAGCTTGTCCATATAAGTCTCCAGCTTATATTTACGATATGTTAACTCAAAAAGAATATAACTACTATGAATACGTTAAAAAGGAAGGGGCTAGTAAGTTAGCTTTAAAATTAGAAATAGATACAATATATAAACCTAAGTATGCAGTAAATTTTAAAAATAAATAGATTATTTCAATTAAAGCATTGATAATAAATTTGTTATATGATAATATATTTATGAAGGAAAATTCATAAAAAAGGATACATTTGAGGGTAGGAATTAAATGTTATCCCTATTGGGTTTCATCTGAAATCAACTATTGTTGAAATCAGATGTTTTTCTTTTTTTTATCTAAATCTTATCATTTCTTATATATTTTGATATAATAAAACAAGGTGATAACTATGGAAATGTCGCATATTAGAAATTTTTCAATCATTGCTCATATTGATCATGGTAAGAGTACTTTGGCTGATCGCATTTTAGAAGTTACTAATGCGGTTAGTAAAAGAGAAGCTAAAGCTCAATTACTTGATAGTATGGATTTAGAGCGTGAACGTGGAATAACGATTAAATTAAATACCGCTGCTCTTCACTATAATTATAATAAAGAAGAGTATAATTTAAATTTAATTGATACGCCAGGACATGTCGATTTTAGTTATGAAGTTAGTCGT
>CANQWJ010000157.1 GCA_947627525.1 uncultured Bacilli bacterium | reverse complement strand
GCAAAATTCTGATCCTGCTGCTGAAGCATAACGGTAAAGGTCAATTACTTCAATGGTACATGGAAAATCCAAGTGATGTTCAAGCTATTGATAAAAATAATTATCACAATCCGATTGTTGTACCACCACATATTAATTTAGAAAAGAAAGAAGATGCGGCCAAATTAGATGTAACACCAATGGAGCCTTCTTCACTAGAAAAAGAAACAATGGAACAAAAGAAGTTTAATATTAAAGTTGGAACAAAAGAATTTATAATTGGTGGTGGAGCCCTTGTTGGGATTGCTAGTGGTTTAGGTTTGGCGGTTCATATTAAAAAGAATAAAGAAAGAAGAAAAAATACTAGAAATAGTTTTGATTATTATCCTAATGATATGCCTTTTAAAACTAGCTCTGGTAGCTTTAGTGATAGTTCTTTTGAATTTCCATCTTCACAAGGTAGTAATTGGACTTCTTTTGGCAATAATGATCCTTTTGGAAGTCAATCTTTTCCAGGTAGTAGTTGGAATTCATATGAAGGAAATAATCCATATAATAATGGTGACTTTGGTCATCATCGATAAAAAAAAGATGCGTTTTGTGCGCATCTTATTTTAGTTTTTCATAAGTTTCTTTAGGATCAAGTATTTCAAAGTTTGTCTTAATAATCATTCCATCATTTTCTTGTCTTGGTATCATGTGTAAGTGATAATGTTTTATTGCTTGACCATATCCATTATTTTGCACTAACATCATGCCATCACAATGAAGTTTCTCTTTATATTTAGGAATTAAATCTTTGACAACTTTTTGAATGTGTGTTAATACTTCTGGTTCAACGTCATTAACATCTAAACAGTGTTTCTTAGGAACGACTAGTGAATGACCATTAGAACTAGGATTAACATCTAAAAATACTTTGACAACATCATCTTCATAAATAGTATAACTAGGTACTTCACCATTAATTATTTTACAAAAAAGACAATCCATATTTTCACCTCAATTAAATTATATAGACAATGTCAAAATAAAACAAGAAAAAAGATACATTTAAGTATCTTTGCGATGAATACAGCAAATATTCACAATTACATAATGATGGTTTATTATTTTTTTATACAATTTTAATTTATTTTTTCGCATTTTCGACTTATTTTATTTCTTTTATGTTATAATATCAAGTAGTTGAAATGGGAGATGATAATATGCTTAAAATTGAAGATTTATCTGTCAAAATAGAAGATCGTGAAATCCTAAAGCATTTTGATATAGAAATAAAAGATGGTGAAGTTCACGCTATTATGGGACCTAATGGGACAGGAAAGAGTACTTTATCAAAGGTTATTATGGGAAGTAAAGACTATGAAATAGTTGGTGGAAAAATAATTTTTAATGATGAAGATATTTCCAATTTAGAAGTTGATGAACGCAGTCGTAAAGGTATCTTTTTATCAATGCAATCTCCTATTAGTATTGAAGGAGTAAGTAACAGTGAATTTTTAAGAACGGCTCTCAATGCTCGTAGTTCCGAACCAATTGGCTTATTTGATTTCATTAAGACGATGGAAGAGAATATGAAAGAATTGGATATTAAAAATAATATTGTTCATCAAGCTATTAATGAAGGTAGTAGTGGTGGAGAACGTAAAAAGAATGAAGTTCTTCAAATAAAAGTTTTGAAACCAAGTTTCATCATTCTTGATGAAGTTGATAGTGGACTAGATGTTGACAGTTTAAAAGTTGTATCTGAAAACATTAATAAATATTGTGAAGAAAATCCCAAGACATCACTTCTTATCATTACGCATTATCCAAGAATTTTAGAGTATATTAAACCTGATTATGTTCATATGATGGTTGATGGTAAAATTGTAAAAACGGGTGATTATAACTTAGCTTTTGAAATTGAAAAGACGGGTTATAATGGTTTAGTGAGTGAGTAGTTATGTTGAGACTCAGTTTGACAGAAAGAGATATTGCGGATGATATCATCATTACCGAAGATACTATTTTAGAGATTAGATTGTCTAATTGTCGTCAAAATATAAATGTTGATGTCATGGATAATATGTGCTTAGAAGTTTTTGAAATGGATAGTGATACGACTAATACGATTAACTATACTTTAAGGGATAACGCCCAGGTCATTGTCAATAAAATAGCGAAGAATTGTAGTGATGTTACAACTATTAATTTAATAGGTGATAAAGCAACGATTAAGTACTATTCTAATATTATGAATTTTTATGACAATACATATAAGTTTAATGTTTATCATAAGGGTAATTATTCTAATAGTGATATTTATAATTATTGTGTTAATTTTACGAATTCCGAATTTAAGTTTTTGGTAAATGGAAGTATTGATAAAAAAGCAATTGAATGTTCTTGTAATCAAGATAATAAAATTATTGATATAGGTAATGGTAAAAATTATATAAGTCCTAATTTATTAGTTGATAATAATTTAGTGAATGCAAATCATGCGGCTTATATTGGTAAATTTAAAAAAGATGTGCTTTTTTATATGAAGAGTCGTGGACTTTCCGAAAAAGAGTGTGAAGAATTATTAATAAAAGGATTTTTACTTGGTAAAATGAATTTGGATGATAAAACAAAAGAAGAATTTACTAATTTAATATTGTCTTGTTTTTAAGTGGGTGAAAATATGAATAGAGATGATTTTCCAATATTGAATAGTGGCGTTATTTATTTCGATAATGGGGCAACTACTTTTAAACCTAAATGTGTTGTGGAGGCAGTAAAATCTTATTATGAAGATTATACAGCTAATGCCCATCGTGGTGATTATGATAATAGTTTAAGAGTAGATAAGATGT
>CANQWJ010000156.1 GCA_947627525.1 uncultured Bacilli bacterium | reverse complement strand
CAACTCATTGTTATTGCTCCTTATGCTTCTGTTATTGCCATCGATGTCAATCCGAAAGAAGTTTATCATAATTTAGAAGAACTAAAAGATATGGGTATGTATGGTGACTTTGGTTACTATGAATCATATGATTATGATAAAGATGAAAAAGTATATTCTTATTTTGCTCATCACCAAGGAATGATTTTAAGTTCTATTGCTAATAACTTACAAAATGGTGTTATCCGTAAGTATTTTCATAATGATGTAAGAGTTCAATCTTTTGATATTTTACTCAAAGAAAAAGTTCAATTACGTCCAATTATCGACTTAAAAATGTTTGGATATAAGAAATATAATTATGAAAGAGAAAAAGTTGAAAATGATATTCGTGAATTCAATTCTATCAATGAAGTACCAGAGATTTCCGTTTTATCAAATTCTAAATATTCTTTATTAATTAATGATCGTGGTAGTGGTTTCAGTCGTTATAAGACAATTCAATTGAACCGTTATCGTAAAATTACAGAACAAGACTATGGTAATTATCTATACATAAAAGATTTATCAAATAATAAATTTTGGTCTAATACTTATGCCCCAACTAATGTAAAACCTGATAAATACAATGTTGTTTTCGCAACTGACCGCATTAAGTTCTTGCGTACTGATGATGGTATAAGTACCGAAACAGAAATGATTGTAACTCGTGAAAAAAATGCGGAAATTCGTAAAGTTACTTTCAAAAACCGTACTGATGAAGTAAAACATTTGGAACTTACAACTTATATGGAACCAATTATTGAAGAGAATATTGTTGATATTACACATCGTACTTTTAATAATTTATTTATAAGTAGTGAATTCGATAATGAGACTAAATCTTTAATAATGTGCCGTAAAAATAACAGTAAGAAGACGAGATGGTACTGCATTGGTAAATTATATATTCCTGATAATGAAAATGATATAAGTTACGAAACAGAACGTTCTAATTTTATTGGTCGTAATAATAATGTTGATAATCCTCATGCTTTAAATGTTAAAAAATTGAGTAATACTGTTGGTTCAAATATTGATCCAGTTATGAGTTTAAGAAGTACTATTACTGTTGAACCAGGAAAGAAGAAGACCATTTATTATATTTGTGGCTTTGCTAAATCAAAAACACAAGTATTAGATATTGTTGATGATTATAGTAATGAGAGTCATATTAGAAAGGCCTTTAAATATGCAACACTTGCTAATAACATCAATACTAAACAATTAAATATAACTGGGCCTGATATGCGTACCTTTAATATCATGTTGAACTACTTATATCAAACTAGTAAACACTTTGTTAATGATGAAAGAAAAGAGTTATTATCAAGAAACAGTTTAAATCAAACTAATTTGTGGAAGTTTAGTATAACAGGAGATTTGCCCGTTATCTTGGTTGAAATAAATAAAACGGAATCAACGAAGTTTGTTGAAGATATTTTGAAAGCTTATGAATACTTTAAAACGCGTGCTATCTTTATCGATATTGTTATCATTAATCGTGAAACAGAAAAGTATAAAGCTGTAATTAATCGTAAAGTAGAACAAGAACTATATCGCATGAATACTTTATATAATTTCTCATCTACGCCAGGAAATGTTTATGTATTAGACGGTGATGATGTAACCGAAGCTGAAGACAATTTATTTAATATGATTGCTCGTCTTCGTTTTGATACTAAGAAAGATTTATCATTAGATGATAGCATTAAAGAACTACAAAAAGAAAATCGTATGGGATCTTACGCTAAAAATAGAGTTGATCGTGCTACTTTTGATAAAAACTATAATGAAGAATTAGACTTTTTCAATGGTTATGGTGGCTTTACTAAAGATGGTAAAGAATACGTTGTATTAGATCCTGATACGCCAACACCTTGGACCAATGTTATCGCTAATAAGAGATTTGGTACAATTGTATCTAATAATGCTTGTGGTTTCACCTATGCTTATAATAGTCAAATGTTTAAGATTACTTCTTGGACAAACGACATTGTTTTAAATGATAAATCCGAAGGAATAAAGATTAATGATGTCTTAGTTGACCCTAAGATTGCTCGTCATGGCTTTGGTTATTCAACTTTTATTTGCGAAGGAAAAGATTATCATCTTACGACAACCCAGTTTGTTGCCAAAGAAGATACAATTAAGTTTTATAAATCAGTTCTTAAAAATAAGACAAATACTGCTAAGAAATATCGTGTTGCTTTTTGGATTAATCCTACTTTTGGACCTAATGAAGAAAAGTCTAGTCGTTATCTATTAAGTGACTATTATGAAAAGATGAATGCTGTATTGATAAGAAATGTTTACAATCCTGATTTTTCACATATAACAGCTTTCTTATCATCAACTTTACCAATCAAAAAGTATTCTATTGATCGTGTTCTAGTTAAATCAATTGAAGTAGAAATAGAATTAGCTCCTAGAGAAGAAAAAGAATTCTCATTTATGCTTGGAACAGAAATTGGTAATGATAATGTTAAGTCTTTAATCAATAAATATATTAATAATAAAGTTATTGATAGTGAATTAAAAATTGTTAAAGAAAAATGGAAACAAGATTTAGGTAAAGTTAAGATTAAAACTAAGGATAAGAGTTTTGATACTGTTATTAATGGTTGGTACCTATATCAAACTCTTGCTTCAAGAATTTATGCGCGTGCTGGTTTCTATCAAGTTGGTGGTGCTTATGGTTTCCGTGATCAGTTACAAGATGCAACAAATATTGTTACGTTATTCCCAGATATTACGAAAGAACAAATAATCAATAATGCTAAACATCAATTTATGGAAGGAGA
>CANQWJ010000155.1 GCA_947627525.1 uncultured Bacilli bacterium | reverse complement strand
CAAAAATGACACCCCATGTTACAACCGACTTGACTCGATATACAAATACTCGTACCATAATCGTGACGCATCAAAACTGACTCAATATGATTACCATCCGCTAATGTAAATAAGTATTTATTAACTTCAACGTCTCTTTCTACACTATCTAATTTTATATCACCAATGACAAATTCTTTCTTTAACTCATCAAGAATACTTTTTTTAATATTACTCATTTCATCAAAAGTTTTTACTCTTTTAACGTACAACCAATCAAAAACTTGTGTCGCTTTAAACTTTTTCTCACCGATTTGTTCAAAAAATGTAACTAATTCGTCAAAAGATTTACTATATATATTTTCCACATCAATCACCATATTCAAATTATAACATTTTACAATAAAAAAAGATATGTTTTTACACATCTTAAAGTCTTACCTATAATAATCCTAAACTAGCAATTTTAACAAATTGATTATATATTCTCTTTCTTTCTTCCTCTTCTTCAACAACAACTAATTCAACAACCGAAGAAGAAAGTTCCTTTTCTTTGGCGATTAAAACGTTGATGGGACTAAAAACACTCATCAAATAGACATAAGTATCTTCATCATCATTAATACGACTAACTAAAACATATTCACCATCATCAAATGTTACAATACGTCCAATATCATCATACATGTTCCTCACCTATCATTCTAATATAATATGATTATATCACAAACAACGATTAAAGAACAAATATTTAATAGAAAAAAGCAAAAATAAAACCTTGAAAAAAATCAAGGTTAATTACAATATGGTGGAGCATAGGAGGATCGAACTCCTGACCTCCACGGTGCAAACGTGGCGCTCTCCCAGCTGAGCTAATGCCCCAAAATTCAACTGACAAATAAAAGTATATTGTATCAGTTGCTTTTTGTCAACAAAATTTTGTTATTTTTAATCTTTTATGAGAAAATCTTTGTCCTTGTGTGGCTCTTCCAGAAGTAAATCACGATAATCTTGTTGGCGAAGAACTTCGTATAAAACTAAAGCTGCACAATTGGATAAATTTAAAGCACGAACATTACTCGTCATGGGAATACGCATACAATGATCCAAATCTTCACGAAGTATTTCTTTGGGAATTCCCGTTGACTCTTTTCCAAAAATTAAATATATTTCTTCATCTTGATTGGAATAATCAAAACTACTATGCGGTTTATGACCATAACGCGTAAAATAATAATACGTTCCTTTGTTCTTACTTTTGAAATCTTCCCAATTTTTATAAACAGTATAGTCTAATTTATCGATGTAGTTAACACCACTTCTTCTAATACTACTCTCATCTAGTTTAAAACCCAATGGTTCAATTAAATGAAGACGCGTTCCTGTCGCAACACAAGTACGCATAATGTTACCAGTATTTCCAGGTATTTCGGGTTCATACAAAACAATATTATTCATTTATCTCGCCTTCTAATTCATACTCATCAAAAAGTTGTTCAATATTACCAATATTTAGATATTGTTTTGATTTTCTATAAGTTGATGCACAAACTTTTCCTTCTCTAAATAAAACTAAGGCTGGATAATTATCTATTTTCCCATCAACCATATACTTACTATTGAACGAATTAAAGAAAGCGTCTCTATCTTTGACATCTTTTAAGTTTAAATATACCACTCTTTCTGTCAAATCACGTTTTTTTAGAACGTTCAATAAATCTTTGGCTACATCACGTGAATTTTCATCATCACTAACTTCGATATAAATGATAGCATCATCATTTTCTATTAAATAGTTGTCAAGTGCTTCAACAGTTACTTCTTTTAACTCGCCTTTTAAAATAGGAACTGTCAACTGATATTTTTGATATGATACATACCAGTTGCGCAACCCAAAGACAACAGCAACCGTCAAAATAAATATTACGATTAAAATGACATAATTCTTTAAACTTACCTTGCGATTATTTACTTTACTATTTTCATTATGACTACTTTTTTTAGAATTCATACTATCACTCTTCTTCCTATCTAATTACATTATATCAAATAAAAAGAAAAAAAGAAATTACTTTTTAGCATCGAATTTCTTTCTTTGTTCAGTATTCAATATTCGCTTACGCAATCTGATGTTATGAGGAGTAACTTCAACTAATTCATCAGAGTTGATATAGTCAAGGGCATATTCCAAAGTAATGGGACGCGGTCTTTTTAAAACAACGGTATGATCACTTCCGGATGCTCTTACGTTAGTTAAGTTTTTACCACGAACAGCATTGACAGCTAAATCATTTTCACGAGTGTGTTCACCAACGATCATTCCTTCATACACTTCAACTCCAGGTTCAACAAACATGACACCACGGTCTTCCAAAGCACCTAAAGCATAAGCCGTTGTCTTACCATTTTCCATTGAAACTAAAACACCAAGTTTACGTTCACCAATTTCAACACTGGCCATTGGACAATATTCTTTGAAAGTATGATTGATAATACCATATCCTTTAGTCATCGTTAAGAAATCAGTTGTAAAACCAATTAGACCACGCGAAGGAATGGTATATAGAAGTCTTGTTTGACCATTGACAGAAGTCATATTTTCCATATTGGCACCACGAAGTCCTAGTTGTTCAATAACTGTACCAACGGTGTCATCAGGACATTCAATTTGTAATTCTTCATACGGTTCTAATTTTTGACCATTTTCTTCTTTAATTATAACAGCGGGTTTTGATACTTCTATTTCGTATCCTTCACGACGCATATTTTCAATTAAAATACTTAAATGAAGTTCCCCACGACCTGATACAATCCAACTTTCCGTATCGTTTGGAGCAACACGTAAACTGACGTC
>CANQWJ010000154.1 GCA_947627525.1 uncultured Bacilli bacterium | reverse complement strand
GTAGGATCCTTATATACACCTTTAGCATAAATAAAGACAATGCGAACATCAATGTAAAGATTATCCTTTTCTTTAGTAGCTGATACAAATTGTTGTTCAACAACACTGGATATCTTTTCTTGTGACTTATAACAAGTACCAATATAGTTATTATCTTTAAGTGTAAACTTTAAATTAGAAATAAAATTATTATTGTCGTAATAAGTGTAATTAAAAGGGACATATTCTTTAACATTAGTATTAAAGTGTTCTGTTAAAATATTTTGTATTTCATTAGTAGATATAATGATATTACTATTACAAATATCATTTGTAGTATTTTCTTCTTTCACTAAATTATTAAAAGCACTAGTTTTACTAACTAAAAATAATTTATTTAAATCTGTAAGTGAAGATATTTTCGTTTGATCAGTTTTAAATAGTGCTAAAGTATCATTATCATAATATTCTTCTTTTTGATATATTATTTCTTTTATGAGAGTATTTAACTCTAAATTATCATTTATAATTAAACCATCACTCAATTCTCTTATTTTTTTCTCTTGATCTGTTTTTACTTCTTCTTTTTGAACTGGTTCATTTTCTTTCTTATTAGATTCTTCTTTTTTGTTAGAACTCTTAAAAGGATCAAAGATAAGAACTATTAGCATAAATAACAAAGCAAGAATTATGAGTACTAATAAGACAAATAGTTTTTTGCGAACCTCTATTTTTTCCTCATCAGTTAAAACTTTTACTTCTTCTTTTTCAACGATTGGTGCAAAGTCTTCCGAATCGTTTAAATTATTAATGTCATCATATAAATTATTTGCCGTAGAAGTTGCTTTCCATTCTTTTTCACGATCATTTTTAGCCATGTCATCAGCCTCCAATTTTACAATAACATTATATCATTATTTAATACATTAAACAATCAATTTAAATCTAAATCGTTACTAGTAGATAGACAATTAACCAAAATCTTAGTTAATAAAACGTTTAAAGCGACAAAGTTCCAATAATTAACCATTATTTTGCAGTACTAATTTTTGACAAGTACAATATAAAATATTTTTAAAATTTTTAATTTTTATTTATAATACTATTTTCTCTTATTTTTATTTATTTTAATAGGATTGACGTGAATGACAGCAAGATATATCTCATCTATTTCTCTAATTATTTCTTTTTCGAGGTCATCAGCAATGCGGTGACTCGCAAAAGTCGTTAAATTGCCATCGACAAAAATAGTTAGAGATATTTGATAGCGATAACCTACAGGGGTTGAATTAAAATGAATAACTTTTTTTATTTCAGGATGCTTTTTAACAATATCTAAAACTTTTTGTTTTGTTTCATCAGAAATAGATTTATCCATTAAAACATCATAACTATCCATAAAGATTCTTAATGATGTATAAATGATCCAAATAGATATTAGAATACCAACTATTCCATCAAACCAATATATTTCTTGGGAAGCAAAGATGACGGAAATAAGTGTAAAAGTAGTTAAAATACAATCATTGCGATGATCATAAGAATTAGATTTAATTAAAAGATTATTATGTTTTTTAGATAGTTTATTAGTATAGATATAAAGACTTAGTTTAGTGATAATAGTCACAATACATACTACTATTAACCAAATTGAATAATCATAAATATCTTTATTAATTAAAGAGGAAAGTGCATTAGTAAAAATCTTTAATGATGTTAAAATCATAACAATACTAATTAGCATTGAATAAATGTATTCAGCTTTACCATGTCCAAGATTATGGTCTTCATCCTCTGGTTTACTAGCAATCCTATTACCTATATAAGTCATTAATGATGAAAAGATGTCCCCAGCACTATTAAAACTATCAGCAATCATTGCTTGACTATTACTAATAAAACCAATAATTCCTTTTATAATTAAAAGAAAAAGATTACCAACTATTCCCAAAATACTTGCTTTTTTGATACTTTGATAACGTTCCATATAATTCACTCCTGTTATATTATATTATTTTTCTTCTTGTAATTCTTTTATTTTTTCATTTATCATTAAAATTAAGTCAAATGGTCCATCAATTTTATTTAGTACTAATAAAGCATCTTGTAATTTCGTTTTTAAAGGACGATTACTTTCAATTTCTTCAGCTTCTTTTTGATAATTAAAATTAGGAATAGGATTAGTTTCAACAAAATCTTTTATGTAATCTTCAACTTGCTTTAAGATGTATACTTCAAGTGGGTATTCATCCATTTCCATAACGCCATAATAAGCACCGACAAGATAACGATATTGATCTTCTAGATTCATAATTATCACTCACATTTTTATAATTGTATTATTATTGTATCAAAAAAGTAGACCAATAGTCTACTTTATCACTATAAATTATATATATTATTTATTAGGGTCAACAATAATCTTAACTGCATCACTGACACCAGAAGTTAGTTTTTCATATGATGCTTGAACGTCTTCCAATCCAACAATACTATCAATGAATTTAGTAACTTCAATCTCTTTTTCAGCCATCATATTAACACAACTTACAAATTCTTCTTTAGTATAAGCAATAGCACCTTGTAATGTTAATTCATGCATGACACCCATTACTAATGGTACTGTAACTGGTTCAAGAGATACACCAACTAATACAACAGTACCACCAGTTCTTGTTGCCATGATAGCACTACTAACAGCAGGACTGTTACCACAACATTCAATGACGCGATCAAATCCACGACCTGTCTTTTCTGTTACTTTAGCAAGGAAATCAGGATCAGTTGCATCCATCCATTCGTCTGCTACGCCAAGTGAAACAGATTTTTCACCACGCGCTTTATTAGTCTCAGATACAACAA
>CANQWJ010000153.1 GCA_947627525.1 uncultured Bacilli bacterium | reverse complement strand
GAGCTAAAACCATTCCTGTACGCATTACTAAAACATTAGGACTTATATTAAGATTCTTAGGATGGATAGGAAGATTATTTTTAGGTTTTGATGTTTTTAAATGTTGTGGTTTTGTTTCTTCTTTTCTTGTTTCTTCCTTCTTGGGTTCTTCTTTTTTAGGTATCTCTACATCAATAACTTTTCCAAACTCCATTCCACCATTAACACTGGTATAACCATTTTCATTAAATCTACGGAAAGGAATACCTTCAAAAGTTTCAACGTTTTCTCGATTTCTTTTTTCAACTAAGTCTAGTGCTTCATCATCTTCTCTATCACGTTTTTCCATTTCATCGTATTTATTCATAATAAAACCTCCCTTTCTAGGGTTATCTTATAATAAAAGTATAATTCAATAATATAACAATGTCAAAATATCTATCTAAAAAACAAAAAAAGTTTACTAAAAATAGTAAACTAATTTTGTAATCCAGCATTAATTAATCGCTTATATTCTTGAACTCCTGGTTGATCAAAAGGATTTATTCCCAATTGAAGTCCACCAATAATAGCTGCGAATATGAAAAATTGAATTAGCTCTCCAATATTTTCTTCGTCCAATTTATCTAGCCAGATAATAGAACTAGGTGTATGACCATTACTATGAGCTTCACAGACTTTTTCAATGGCCATGTTATTAATAGCATTTAAATCTTTATGATACTTTTCAATATATATGGTTACATTAGAAGAAACGCCAATAACAGTTTCAAAGATAACGTCTTTACCTTCCTGAAGATATTGACCAAAAGAATGTAAATCTCGCGTATTAATATTAGTTATAGGTAGTATTCCTTTGTTTTCTTTACCATGACTTTCAGCAAATAGTTGTTTTAGCCATTCACCAAAGTAATGAAGTTTTTCATCATAAATAGTAAATGACTCAACAATGCGCTTATGATTGTACAAAATATCACGAATGGTTGCATAATTGATAGCATCGTCAAGATGACTCTCAATACTTTTTTTAGCACCTAATAGTAATTTATCAATATCGATACCCATAACAGCAATCGGTAATAATCCAACTGGCGTTAAAACAGAATATCTTCCACCAACAATAGTTGGAACGACAAAAGAAGTATATCCTTTATCTTCAACTTCTTTGCGAAGTGTTCCTTCTTTTATGTCCGTTGTAACAATTATTCGCTTACATAGTTCTTCTTCAGAATATTTTTTTTGCATTAATTCTTTTACTAAATCAAAGGCGATTGATGGTTCAAGTGTCGTTCCTGATTTAGAGATGACATTAACAACAATATTTTTATCTTTGATGTAATCTAGTACTTCAACATATTCATTAGGATTTATATTTTTTCCAAGAAAGATAACTTCTGGCTTTCTTTTTTGATAAAGAGGACTTAGAGCCGAAATAACCGCTTGACTTCCCATATAAGAACCACCAATACCAATGACAATAAAGACATCGCATATCTCTCTTACCGTTTGACTTACTTCTTTTATTTTATTTAATTCATCAGAACTTACATAAGTGTTGATATTCATCCAATGCGCTAAATCACCATTTAGAAAGCGCTCTTTAATTTCGGCATTTTTTGAAGAATAAGGAACAAATTCATCAGAACTTATATAACCACTATTATATGTCTTAAAATCAAAATTTAACATTATATCACCCTTTTACATTAACGATTATAGCATGAACTCTTTTATCATTTTTAACTGTAACATATTTCTTATCAAGTTTTTCACCATCAAGTATGATGTTATCTTTCGTACCACCAACGTTAACTTTTATTTTATAAGTTGTATCTAAATAATGATATTCCATTTCAAAAGAATTCCATCCTCCTGGCAAATGCGGTTCAAAGTGAATACGATTTCCTTCTTTAATGAAACCTAAAATCATAGTCAAACCAATATTATAGAACCAACCACTACTTCCAGAATACCAACTCCATCCACCACGACCAGGATGATTTTTACTACTATATATATCAGCCGCAATAACATATGGTTCAATTTTGTAACGATTGGTACTCTTTTCATCGAGAGTTCGATTAATTGGATTAATCATTTGATAATAATTGTATGCACGATCACAATATCCTGTTTTTAATAGACTCATCAAATACCAAGAAACAGAGTGCGTATATTGTCCACCATTTTCACGAACTCCTTCTGGATAATCCATAATATATCCAGGATTTTGCTTTGACTTTTGGAAAGCTGGTGTAAGTAACTTAATAATTCCTATTTCTTTATCAACAAGATTTTCTTCAACAGCATTTATAACTTTGGAAATGTTTTGACGTTCAATGACATCTGTTAAAATGGAGAAACTTTGGGAAATTAAATCAATCTTACATTCACTATTTTCAGCTGAACCAAGTTTTGTACCATCATCAAAGAAAGCACGCAAATAATAATCTTTTTCCCAACCAACTTCATTGAGAGCCTTCTTTAACTTAGTCATTGCCTGTTGATACTTACTAACATCAATAGTCTTTTTATAATTTTTAGTTAAGGTAATGAACTTATCTAATATCCAGTATTGGAAGAATCCTAGCCAAACACTAGTTCCTTTACCTAAAATACCAACTTTATTCATTCCGTCATTCCAGTCACCACCACCCATTAATGGTAGACCGTTAGCACCCATTTGGTTCATGGAACGATTCAAAGCAACTAAACAATGTTCATATAGCGTTGCGGTATCTTTAGTATAATTGAATACTAGACCACGCTCTTCTTCATTATCAGCAAGTAATGGTCCTAGAACAAATGGAATTTTTTCGTCAAGTATTTTATAATCTCCCGTTACTTTGCAATATTCACTAACAGCATAAATAAGCCATAAGTAGTCATCTTTATAGCGACTACGTAAGCCAAGACGATTATCTTCATG
>CANQWJ010000152.1 GCA_947627525.1 uncultured Bacilli bacterium | reverse complement strand
CAACCGCATCTCTTGTCGTTCCCGCAACATCACTTACAATGACACGATCTTCATTTAACAAAGCATTGATCAAACTACTCTTCCCAACATTAGGACGACCAACGACCGAAAACTTTAAACGATTGTCCTCTTCTCTTTCTTTGAGCGGAAGATTTTTAACGATTTCTTCCATTAACTCATAGAAACCATTTCCACTCTCACCACTGACAGGAATATATTTATCAAAACCTAATTCATAGAAATCATATAGATGTTTTTGATAAGATTTCGCGTCGGTCTTATTGATGACCACAATAACTTTTTTATTAGTCTTTCGTAAAAGGTCACGCACTTCTAAATCGTTACTCGTCAAACCTTCTTTACCATCGACCACAAACAAAACGACATCACTTTCGTCAATCGCAATTTCTGCTTGCATTTTAATTTTATCATTAAATTGTTGCTTCTTCGCATCAATTCCACCCGTATCAATGACATCGAAGTGATAATCACCAAAACTTGCTTCACTGTAAATACGATCTCTAGTAACCCCGGGCGTATCTTCAATAATTGACACTTTACTTCCAACGATTTTATTAAAGATGGTACTCTTACCAACATTTGGTCTTCCAACTAATGATACAACTGGCAATTTCATATTATCACCTCACTAAATATATTATAATAATTCATTTTTTGACATTCAAGTCATATGTCAAAAAGATAATTCCAAGGTGTAAACTATTTTAATAAAAATGCCTATTTTTGTCAACTCAAAACATTTTTTAGATTTATATCTTTATATTCGATGCTACAAAAATCAAGTAAACCAAAAATATCATCAACTACATCTGTCGACACATAGTAATAATCATCACAACAATATATGGGGCGATAATCATATATCTTGGATAAGTCTTTGGTCTTAAAATAGAAATTAACAACTGAAACCGTAACCTTAGTATCTATCTTTTTACTATAACTAATAAAGTCATCAATCTTAGAAATCTCGACATAGGCACCTATTTTTTTATCGATGTATATATCAACGCGATAATAACCAAATAGATCTATTTTATAAATATCACTAATATCGACAAAAACTTTTTTTAAAAACTTTCCCATTTTTTCTTCATCGATATTATCGATATCACCTAAACAAGCAATATCATTAGTAAAAAAGATATAATCATCATCTTGTCTTTCCAGCTTCATAAATTCACCTATAAATATAATATGAGAATGTAAAAAAAAAGAGATTAAATTACCTCAACCGATAATTCATCTATTTTCTTTAAAATTTCTTCACGACCTAATTTACTAACACTTGAGAAAAGAACGATGTCATCACCAACAACTAAGTTCAAGCTATCAGTAAATTGTTTATAATTCTTATCCTTTTTGCTAGCACCAACTTTATCAGCTTTGGTTGCCACAACCGTTACAGGAATGTTGTAATACTTTAAAAAGTTATACATCAATAAATCATCTTCCGTTGGTTTATGACGGAAATCCATCAATAAGAAGACTCTTTTTAAATCTTGACGACTCTTAATATATTCCTCAATCATTAAACCAAACTTTCTTTGTTGTTCCTTATTGACAGCCGCATAGCCATACCCTGGAACGTCAACTAAGTAAAAAGTATCATTGACATTGTAAAAGTTCAAAGTTTGCGTTTTTCCTGGTTTAGTAGATGTTCTCGCAATATTTTTACGATTTACTAAAGTGTTAACAAAACTACTCTTACCAACATTACTACGACCAACCATTAAAAATTCTGGTAGGTTGTCATCGGGATATTGACTTTGACGAACAGCCATTATCTCTAATTCAACACTATTTATTTTCATCACTAACCTCCATATTTTTATAATCAAGGCAAATTTCTTCTAGTTCTTGTAAGATTTTAGGAATGTCTTCTTGATTCTTAACACGTGCTCCAGCTGCGAACTTGTGTCCACCACCATTGTACTTTTCCGCTACACCATTTATTACGGGTCCACGCGAACGAATATTAAACTTGAATAAACCATTTTTAATGTCCTCTGAAATCATTACCCAAACAAGCACTTCGGAAATACTATTTAAATTATTGACTAGATTACCGGCGCTTGCTGTATCAACACCTAATTCATTGATGATGTCATTCGTTATCATTATATGAGCAAGGCCATTTTCACTAACAACCATATTTTGTTCTATATAACCTTGAAGACGTATTTCTTTAAGTGGTCTAATAAAAATATTTTCATATAATTTAGGCGTATCTAAATGATATTCATCCATTAGATCAGCCACTATTCTCAACGTTTTAGATGTCGTTGAGAAAAGAAAACGATTAGTATCAGAGACAATTCCCATAAAGAGATACTTAGCCATATCTTCATCCATTAATAAATCGGTATTTTTAATAAACTCATAAATTATTTCGGATGCTGATGAAGCTTTATCATCAATGTATTCCAAATCACAATAAGTCTCAATATAAGGATGGTGATCTATCTTTATCGTTTTTGAAAACTTTGACAAATCAGGTAAATCAACACGTTTTTTATCCGGTGTATCGACAACGATTAACAATCCATCTAAGTCACTTGGCATATGGTCCAATTTAGCAAAATAAGAGAATTTAGAACTACCATTACCAACTGCATAAACTTCTTTATTAGGAAAAGTTAATTTAATCGCATCTCTTAAAGACAATTGACTAGCTAAGGCATCTGGATCAACTCCAATATGTCTTGCGATAACTATTTTGTCATATTTTTTTATTTCTTCAAAAATCTCTTTAAACATTTTTTATTCCTTTATTTAATCAAAGCAAGAGTATCCATCGCAATCATCAACTCTTCATCAGTTGGAACTAAGTATACTAAGCAACTAGAATCTTCACTACTCAAGCATTTAACTTCACCACGAACGTTATTTGCTTCAACATCTAACTTAATACCAAGGCAAGAAAGTTTTT
>CANQWJ010000151.1 GCA_947627525.1 uncultured Bacilli bacterium | reverse complement strand
AAAACCTCTAGAAAAATCTAGGGGTTTGTCTACAGTCTGATAAAAATTATCTAGCAATAGATAATTTTTTTGTTATTTTTAATTATTAGTTGGATATTTTCCAAGCTTTTTTAACTTTTCAGATATTTTACTCTTACCATCTAAGTATGGTCGAATTGATTCACGTTCATAAATAGCATTTATAATTCTTGCTAGATACTTGGAACAATCAACTTCTTTGTACCATTCTTTTTTCTTAATTTCATCAGGAACATAAGTTATGTTAGTCGTATATAATTTATAAAAGTTACCACTTGCGAAGGCATCATCAAATGCTTTGATACTTTTCTCTCCTTCGGTGAAAAGAGGGAAAGTTGTTGCTAGATATATCTTATTAGCTCCACGCTCTTTCATGCATCTAGCAGCATCCAATATTGATGAACCACTCGCAATCATATCATCAACAATTATTATATCTTTACCACTAACATCCGTTCCTAAAAAGCGATGTTCTACAATAGGATTTTTTCCATCAACAACTTTGGCAAAGTTACGACGCTTATAAAAAGCACCAACATCAACACGCAAAGCATTAGCATAATAAATAGCGCGGTCCATTGCCCCGGTATCAGGTGCTATTATCATTAAATTATTAGGGTCATAATTCTCTTCTTCAACAAATGTTGAAAGAATGGAATATGTTGGATATAAGTTATCAAAAGAACAATTAGTTAAAGCATTTTCAATTCCTGGATTATGGACATCAAAAGTAATGATGCCATCTACACCCCTATCTTCTAATTCTCTTAAAGCATCAGCACAATCAAGGGACTCACGCGCCTTTCGTTTATCTTGACGTGATTGATATAAAAGCGGCATTACAACATGTAAACTATTTTCTTTACCATTCATGGCCGAAATAACTCTTTTTATGTCTTGAAAATGATCATCAGAACTGCGCATGTATTTTATACCACGCGATACATATGTTGATTCATCACCATAGTTACCAACATCAGACAAAAGAAAAACATCTTTTCCACGAACAGAATCAATTATTGTTGCTTTTCCTTCACTATTAGAAAATCTTTCAACCTTAACCCCAACAACATTAGAATGTTGTTCTTTCCTAATCAATTTTAATTGTTCATCAACAAGTGTTCCAAAGGCTTGAATATTGGGCATTAAGATAAGTTTTAAATTACTTTCTTGACTACTCATATTTACTATTCTCCTCTATACATCAATATTCTAACATTAAAAAAATGGCATTTCAACCATTTTTCATTGGATGTCAATTATTTCAATATTCGTTGGGAAAAAAGTGTCAAACTTTTGAAAAAAAGACGGTGCTGAATAAGAAAATTTAGTTATACCACCACTAATAATTAAAGTCTTATCATCTTTCTTTACTATTCCTCTTGTCATTTTAGCATTTGGAAAAAACTTTTTATTAGGAGTAATAATTCCTCTATTTCCTTTCCATATTTTATCTAAAAAAGATGGAACTAAACCATTATGCATATGTCCTGATAATAACAAATCCATTTTTTTCATGAGATTAGTCTTTAAAACTTCAGCATTTAAAAGTTGCACTGGTGAGTGACACAAAAGAATATTATATTTTTTAGGATCTATTTTTAAAATCAAAGAAGACATTTCATGAGCTAAAATAGAGGCATTGGTGTCTTCATTGTCGTAAAAGTCAAAACTGGGTGTAAAACCGATGAAATTAATATCATTACTAGAATATAGTTCATTATCTAAAAGATGGACATTGTTTATTTTCCTAATCTTATTTAAAAATTTATCATCACGTTCAATCTTCCATTTCGTTTTAAAACTATTTTCTATTAATCGCACTAAATCATGATTACCAAGAGAAATAATTACTTCAACGTTTTTTCCTAACTCTTTTAAAAAATTAAGAGTTTCTTTTTCAAGATCTTTATCATCTAAAACATTAACACCATCAATCACATCGCCAACAAGACAGACATAATCAACTTTTTCTTTCTTGACTAATTGTATTATTTCCTTTAATTTATCCATATTAAAAATACTACTGATATGAATATCACTCATTAATAGAAGACGTGTCTTTTTAACTTTCTTTTTCGTATCTAATTCGTATCTTTTAATCACTATTTTATTACGCAAGTTGCATCACCTATTACATTATAGCAAATTTTTTAAATTTCTATTTACATATTGTATTATTTTTGTTATATTATATATGAATATTTGTTCATATATTTAATTGTGGAGGATTTATGGATTATTTAGATTGTGAAGATGAAGTTCTACATCAAGATAAAATTGAAGAAGCAAGAAAAAAGATGATGAATGGGGACATAATTTTTGATTTATCTAATCTCTATAAAGTATTTAGTGATGAAACGCGCTTAAGGATTTTAAATGCTTTATTGATATCGGAATTATGTGTCTGTGATATTAGTGATCTTTTAGGAATGACGCATTCTTCTATTTCGCATCAATTGAAAGTTTTACGTGAAATGAAATTGGTCAAAGCTAAAAAAGTTGGTAAAAGTGTTTACTACTCTTTAAAAGATGATCACATTCAAAAAATTATTGAGATTGGAGTTGAACATATAAATGAAAAAGAAATTTAAAATAAATAAAGATTTAATAAAAATAGTTTTAGCCATTATATTGTTCATTACTAGTTTCTTCGTTGGTAAATATGATTTATTATGTATCTTTATTGCTTATTTCTTAGTAAGTACTGAATTAATTATTGATGTCGCTAAAAACATTAGTAAAGGGGAGATATTTGATGAAGAGTTTTTGATGTTAATTGCAACTATTGGTGCTTTAGCAATCGGCGAATATAATGAAGCTCTAGCAGTAATGCTTTTCTATCAAATTGGTGAATTGATAAATGATCGTGCTGTTGATAAAAGTCGTGATAACATCATCAACTTAATGAATCTTCGTAGTGACAGTGCTACTCTTTTGATTGATGGAAAAGAAAAAGAAG
>CANQWJ010000150.1 GCA_947627525.1 uncultured Bacilli bacterium | reverse complement strand
TTATGTATCATTAGGAGCAATTGCTTTAATTAGTACATTAGGAACAAGTCTTTACTTAAAAAAAGTAAATGAATAATTTTTGAAAGAGAAATGAGATGATCATTTCTTTTTTTGTGTCATAATTTGTTTTATTAAAAAGATCTATCTTATTGAAGATTTGAAAAAAAATTGTTATACTTTAGATAGAATAGGAGTGATGATTATGACGCCACATAATGAGGCTCAAAAAGAAGATATTGCCAAAGTTGTTTTGATGCCAGGTGATCCTAAAAGAGCTGAATATATTGCTAAGAACTATTTAACAGATTATAAACTAGTTAATTCTGTTCGTGGAATGCTAGCATATACAGGTTTTTATAAAGGAAAACGCCTTACTGTTATGGCTAGTGGTATGGGAATGCCTAGTATTGGTATATATTCATATGAATTATTTAAGTTTTATGATGTTGATACAATTATTCGTGTTGGTAGTATTGGTGCCTATGATGAATCACTAAAAATATATGATATTATTTTAGCTGAAGAATCATATGCTCAAAGTACTTTTGCGGAAGTTCAAAATGGTAATAAAGAAAAAATATTAAAATCTTCTAAAGAAATTAATGACGTTGTTAAATTGACTGCTGAAGAGATGGGAATTACCATTCATCCAGGACGTATTTATTCTAGTGATGTTTTCTATCAAGAGCATCCTAACATCGATTATTTAAATAAAGAAATGCAATGTTTAGGAACAGAGATGGAGTCATTTGCTCTATATCATAATGCCCAAGTTTGTGGAAAAAAAGCAACTTGTCTTGTAACTGTTTCTGATCATTTACGAACACATGAAGAGTTGTCATCTGATAAACGTGAAAAATCATTTAATACGATGATGGAACTTGCTTTAAACGCAGCTATAAAATTAATTTAAAGAATAAAAGATCTTCTTTTGTATCATAAAAGATATGAAAGGAGATTTTTTATGGCACGTCATAAAGTAGAAATTAGTGGCGTGAATACAGCAAATATAAAAACATTATCCTTTGACGAAATGGAAACACTATTTAGAAGAATGAAAGAAGGAGACACTAATGCTCGGGATGAGTTAGTAAATGGTAATTTAAAATTAGTACTAGCACTTCTAAAAGGCTTTAATCGTAAGAACGAAAACATGGACGATTTATTTCAAATTGGTTGCGTTGGTCTTTTAAAAGCTATTGATAATTTCGATTTATCATATGGAGTTCGCTTCTCAACTTATTGTGTTCCGATGATTAAAGGCGAAATAAAGAGATATCTTCGTGATAATTCAGCAATTCGTATAAGTCGTTCTGTTAAAGATTTATCGTATAAAATAATGAAGTTAAAAGATGAATATTTAATTAGTAATGGTAAAGAACCAACTGTTGAATATTTATCACAACAATTAGGTGTTGATAAAATTGATATTTTGAATGCTATTGAATCAATGAAAGACCCTGTTAGTATTTTTGAAGCCATATATAATGATGGTGGTGATACTATTTATTTATGTGATCAAATTGAAGATAAAAAAAATAATAGTGATATCGCAACTAAAATGGCTGTTGAAAAGGCAATCTTTGATTTGGAAGAAAGAGAAAAGTATATCTTGGATCAACGCTTTGTTGTGGGAAAAACACAAATGGAAATTGCTGAAGAACTAGGAATTAGTCAAGCTCAAATATCAAGAATTGAAAAGAATAGTATCAATAAAATAAAAAATAATTTATCAAATTAAAAAAGTATAGTTCTTATGGTATAATAAAAATAGTGGTGATGATATGAAAGTACTTTTATATACAGAAGGACTAAAGACAGTTGGGAAGAGTGGTTTAGGTAAAGCAATTAAGCATCAACAGAAAGCTTTAGAAAATGAACATATTGAATATACCTTAAATCCAAAAGATGATTATGATATTCTCCATATTAATACTTATTTTCCTAAATCATATTTGCTTGCTAAAAGGGCTAAGAAAAAAGGCAAAAAAATTGTGTATCACGCTCATTCTACAGAAGAAGATTTCCGTGATGGCTTTATCTTTTGTCGCCAAATTGCTCCTCTTTTTAAAAAGTGGCTAATAAAATGTTATCGTTTGGGAGATGTTATTGTAACCCCAACTTTATATTCTAAAAGGTTATTAGAAGGTTATAAAGGTTTAGAGAATAAAAAAATATATGCTATCTCTAATGGAATTGAAATAGAATTCTTCAAGAAAAATAAAAAGTTAGGTGAAAAGTTCCGACAAGACTACCATATTAAAAAAGATGAAAAGGTTATCATTGGCATTGGCTTATACATCGAAAGAAAAGGAATTGTTGATTTTGTCGAACTTGCTAAACGTTTACCAGAATATAAATTTATTTGGTTTGGTTATTCACCTCTTGCTGCCGCAACGAAACCTGTTCGTGATGCCGTTAATACGAAACTAGATAATTTATTATTTGCGGGTTACGTTGAAAGAGAAGTAATACGCGAAGCCATGAATGGTTGTGACTTATATCTTTTTCCAACCCTAGAAGAAACAGAAGGAATACCAATTGTGGAAGCTTGTGCTTGTGAAACGGATGCAATTATAAGAGATATACCAATCTTTGATGGTTGGTTAGAAGATGGTAAAAACGTATATAAAGCCAAAGACATTGATGATTTTGAAAAGAAAATAAAAGACTTCCTTAATGGTAAATTGCCATCTGTTGCTAAAAATGCTTATAAAGTAGCTCAAGAACGCGACTTAAAATATGTTGGAAAACAACTTCATCAAGTATATGACGAAGTATTAAAAGAAAAAGAAAAGTAGATAAAAAATTATCTGCTTTTTGTTTAATTTATTGGTGGTTGTTGTGTTTGATCAGATGATGTAGCACTTTGAACATTTATATTTTGGTTATTTTCAGCGTTTACTCCTTCATTTTGAACAAGTTGTTCTAAATTAATCATTGGTGCTGGTTGAATATCAACTGGCTGTTGTACTTGATCAAGAGGAGTAGCAATTTGACTATTATCGATGTTAGATTGAACGAATTCTTGTTGTCCTAGAG
>CANQWJ010000149.1 GCA_947627525.1 uncultured Bacilli bacterium | reverse complement strand
ACTTTTAAATCAAATATAAATTAATTGGTGTTTAATTTATATTATATATACCGCGACATAAAATTTTAAAAATCAATTTTTTTAAAATCTTTTTGGCGTGGAACAAAAATCTTACAAAGATTTTTGAGAAAAAATGACTTGACTTATTATAGTTAGTCATCTCCTAGTTTTATTTTTAACATAAAAGATATCTTTATACTTTTAAACTTTCTAAATAAATATTATAATATTTTATGTAGTTATAATTTGAAAGAGTGATAGGATGGCATTAAAAGAAATAGAAATAAATAATAATTTATATAAAGTTGAAGTTATAAAAAAAAGAGGAACTAAAAATACTTATATTCGCATTAAAGATGATTTAACAATTTATGTAACGACGAACTTTTTAGTTCCCAATTTTGAAATAGAAAGACTTTTGAAAAAGAGTACACCAGCCATATTACGAATGGTCGAAGAAAAAAAGAAAAAAGAACAATATAATGCCAGTTTTTATTATCTTGGTAAAAAGTATGATATTGTTAAGACGAATGATAACGATATTAAACTATTAGATGATAAGGTTTATATAGGTAATAATATTGATATTGATAAGTGGTATCGAAAGCAAGCTAAGAAATTATTTCAAGAACGCTTTGATTACAATTATCAAAAGTTTTCAAGAAAGATTCCATATCCTTCATTGACTATTCGTAAGATGAAAACGCGTTGGGGTGTATGTAATACGAAAGATGTTAAAGTTACTTTAAACTTAGATTTAATAAAAAAAGATATTACTTGTTTAGATTATGTCATTAATCATGAATTATCACATTTAATTGAAGCTAATCATTCAAAAAGATTTTGGGATGTTGTTAAAGAAAATTATCCGGACTACAAAAAAATAAGAAAAATGTTAAATGACTATTAGGAGTGCAAGATGAATAAATATATTAATTATTATAATGGTGATGAGAGCCAATTATGTTTTGAGTTTTTAGATATTAGTGAAAGAACAGCTTTAAGAATGGAAGCTTTTCTTCTTCAAGATAGTTCTTTATTCGTTAGTGATAGAGATGTTTTAGAAAAAATTTCGAAAGATAAAAAAGAAATAGATACTAAAAAAGCTAGCGTTTATGGTAAGATAAGTATTAGTTATGGAGATGAAACAGGACGTCATTATCTACTTAGTGGTACTTTAACTATTGATAATGATTGTTTTAGTTATGAAGGAACAATTGATCAGACAATTAATTCAATAATTGTACGCGTTGAAAAAAAGAAAAGTGATGGTTCGTTAATTGGTCTATCACATTTCGCTTGGGTTCATGACTATTTGTGTAATCCTAATTGTCTATATCGTACTAATATGGTGAGAAAATATTTAACAGATATGTATCGTGACAGGGATTTAGAAGGTGAAGATGTAGAGTACTCTATACCAGATGATTTTAGTCTTTATAAAGATCCTAAAAAATTTTTTCAAAAAGAGAGCGCAAAAGTAAAAGTAAAAACTAAATAAAGGGTGTGATTATGTGCTTATTACTAGTTTAGATAATGAGAGAATTAAAGGATATATAAAATTAAAAGATCGTAAGTATCGTAAGAAGAGCAATACTTTTATCGTTGAAGGAAAACATTTAGTACTAGAAGCTTATAAAGCTGGTTGCATAATCGAGTTAATCTTAGAAAAAGATGAAGTTTTACCAATTGATTTACCAACGGTCTACGTTACTAATGAAATTATTAGTCGCATTTCCGAGATGGAGTCTCCTAGTACTGTTATGGCTCTATGTAAAATTCCTGATCAAAAAGAAATTGTTGGTAATAAGATTTTATTATTAGATGGTATTCAAGACCCTGGAAACCTTGGTACAATTATTCGTAGTAGTCTTGCTTTTAATGTTGATACTATCGTCTTAAGCCCTGATTGTGTCGATTTGTACAATGCTAAAGTTTTACGGGCTACCCAAGGAATGATTTTTAATATTAATATCGTTCGTCAAGATTTAGAAGAAACTATTAAAAAATTAAAAGAAGATGAAGTTCCTATTTATGGTACAAGAGTTCAATTTGGCGAAGATGTTACTAATTTAAAAGCTAAAGATAAGAGTAGATATGCTTTAGTAATGGGAAATGAAGGTAAGGGTGTTCGTGAAGAGATTCTTGATTTATGTGACTGTAATCTCTATATCGACATGAATGATAAAGTTGAGAGCTTAAATGTGGCCGTAGCGACATCCATTTTTCTTTATGAATTAAATAAGTAGGTGTAACATGGAATACATTTTAATAGGAAAAATTGTTAATACACATGGTATTAAAGGAGAACTTAGAATAAAGAGTAATTTTGAATATAAGAGTCGCGTCTTTAAAAAAGATTTTCCTTTGTACATTGGGAAAAAAAAGACAAAAGAAGTAATAAATACTTATCGTCATCATAAAGACTTTGAAATGGTTACTTTTCCCGAATATAACAATATAAATGAAGTACTAAAATATTTAAAAGAAGATGTCTATGTTTTACGCGAAGATTTAAGACTTCAACAACAAGAATATCTCGATCAAGATTTAATTGGACTAGATGTCTATGTTGGCGAAAGAAGAGTAGGTCATGTTTTAAACATAAAAGAAGTATCACCAACTAGTAAAGTTATGGAAATAAGTTATGAAGGAAAAAAAGTTTTAATTCCATATCATCACGATTTTATTAGTAATTTAGATTTACAAAATCATAAAATAGAAGTAAAATTAATAGAGGGAATGGTATGATGAAAATAGATATTTTGACATTATTTCCAAATATGTTTGATGGTTTTTTAAATGAGTCCATCATTAAGCGTGCGATTGAAAGAGGGCTAGTATGCATCAACGTTGTCAATTTTCGCAAATATTCGAAATTGAATAATAGTCAAGTTGATGATACACCTTATGGTGGGGGTAGTGGCATGGTCTTGATGTGTGAACCAATTGTGAGCGCTATTGAAGACTTAAGAGATGACGATACAACCGTTATTCTTTTGACACCTCAAGGTATTTCCTATAAACAAAAATGTGCTATGATG
>CANQWJ010000148.1 GCA_947627525.1 uncultured Bacilli bacterium | reverse complement strand
ATTAAAGATGATATTACATATCTCATGAATAACAATGGTTATAGTATTGATTTTTATGATAAAGAATTTGGTAGTGAAGCTAAACTTTCTCTACCTTCTACGGAAGTAATTGCGAAAAATGCTTGTTTAAAAGCTAAGTTCATTTATGAAAAGAAAGAAGAATTCTTAAAAAAATTAGAAGAAGAGAATAGTATCAATTTATTTTCTAAATTAGAGATGCCTTTAGTTGAAGTTCTTGCGGATATGGAAGTAACAGGGATTAGAGTTAATCGTGAGTACTTATTACAAATGGGTGATGAATTAAAAAAGAAGATTTTTGATATATCCCAAAAGATTTATGAGATGAGTGGATATGAGTTTAATATTTCATCTCCTAAACAATTAGGTGAAGTTCTCTTTGAAAAGTTAGGAATTCATTATCCTAAACGCATGAAAAGAGAAGGGGAACGATATAAATATTTAACTAGTAAAGAAGTGTTGGATAAAATAAGACATTTACATCCTATTGTTGATTTAATTGAAGAGTATCGCATTGTTACTAAATTATATAATACTTATATCGTTGGCTTAATTGATGAAATAGATAGTGATGGAAGAATTCATACTTGTTTTAATCAGACTTTGACAAGAACAGGACGTCTTTCTTCATCTAACCCTAATCTACAAAATATTCCTGTTCGTACCGAAGAGGGAAAAATAATTCGTAAAGCTTTTATTCCTGAAGAAGATTCTATTCTTTTATCAAGTGACTATTCCCAAATTGAATTGCGTGTTTTTGCCCATATGTCAAACGCTACTAATATGATTGAAGCTTTTAAAAGAGGATTTGATATTCATGCTAAAACAGCAAGTGATATATTTGGTGTTCCTATTGATAAAGTTGATTCTAATATGCGTCGCCAAGCTAAAGCCGTCAATTTTGGAATCCTTTATGGAATTAGTAGTTTTGGTCTTAGTGAAGATTTAAATATTGATATTGTGAGCGCTAAGAGTTTTATTGATAACTATTTAGATACGTTCCCATCTATTCGTGAGTTCATGGAGGAAATAGTTAGTAATGCCCATCGTGATGGCTATGTAAAAACAATAATGAATCGTAAAAGAATTATTGATGAATTAAATAATAAAAATTATATGATTCGTCAAAGTGGTGAAAGAATGGCTAAGAATACGCCAATTCAAGGAAGTGCTGCGGATATTCTAAAAAAGGCGATGATTGAAATATATCAAGAATTTAATAAACGTCATTTAAAGAGTAAAATGTTAATTCAAGTTCACGATGAATTAGTTTTTAATGTCTATAAAGATGAAGAATCAGAGGTAGAAAAAATCGTTAAAGATATTATGGAAAATACTTATAAGTTAAATGTTCCTTTAGTCGTTGATATCAATAAAGGAAATGATTGGTATGAAGCCAAATAGAAAGGAAGTAGTAGTATGCCAGAATTACCAGAAGTAGAAACCGTTAAAGAGACTTTAAAGCGCAAAGTTTTAGGTAAAACGATTGATAATGTTAAAGTGCTTTATCCAAATATCATTGAAAATATGGATAGTAAAGAGTTTTGCGAGAAGTTAAAAAAACAAACTATTAAAGATATTACGCGTCGTGGTAAATGGTTAATTTTTCATTTGGATGACTATTGTTTATTATCACATTTACGAATGGAAGGTAAATATTTCTTAAAGAGTTGGGATGATGAAATTACGCGTCATCAGCATGTTGTCTTTAATTTTACTGATAAAACATCTTTGCGTTATAATGATACAAGAAAATTTGGACGTATGTATCTAGTTTTAAAAGATAAATTAGAGGAAGCTAAACCCATGCAAGAGTTAGGGTTAGAGCCATGGGACGAGAAACTCGATTATAAATATTTAGAAGAAAAGTATAAGAGTAAACGTCTTCCTATTAAAACAGTCATTTTAGATCAAGGTATAATTACCGGTATTGGAAATATTTATGCTGATGAGATTTTGTTCTTAAGTAAAATTAATCCTTATACTCCTTGTAATCTTTTGAAGAAGAAAGATTTAGAAAACATTATTGCTAATACGCGAACAACTTTGGAAAAAGCCATTAGTGAAGGTGGAACAACAATTCGTAGTTATACATCTGATGAAGGAATAACGGGTCTTTTTCAAAATAATTTATTTGTGCATTGTCGTGAAAAAGAAGAGTGTTTAGTATGTAAGACGAAAATTGAAAAGACGCGCATTGGTGGTAGGGGTACTTACTATTGTCCTAAGTGTCAAAGAAAGAGATAAAATCTATGAATGGTTTAATTGTTGTCAATAAAGAAAAGGGTTGGACGAGTCGTGATGTCGTCAACAAAATAAGTTCTATTTTTGATACGCCGAAAGTGGGACATACGGGAACACTTGATCCTTTAGCTCAAGGTGTTTTAGTAGTTGCTTTAAATGAAGGGGTAAAATTAGTTGATTTATTAGTTAGTGAAAATAAAGAGTACATTGCGGAGGTACAACCAGGAATACTAACGGACACGCTTGATTTAGAAGGAAAAGTTCTTGAACAAAAAAGTTATCATTTGGACAAAGAAAAAATCATTTCGGTTTTAAATAGTTTTTTAGGTAAGAGTAAACAAGAAGTTCCTCTTCATTCATCAGTTAAAGTAAATGGTCGTAGATTATATGACTATGCCCGTAATAATTTAGAAGTTGAACTACCCAAACGTGATATCGAAGTCTTTGCAATTGAACTTTTAGAAATGAAAGAAGACTCTTTCACCTTTAAAGTATCTGTTAGTAAAGGAACTTATATTCGTAGTTTAATAAGAGATATTGGTGTAAAACTAGATATTCCTTGTACGATGAAAAATTTAATTAGAACAAAACAAGGACCTTATCTTTTAGAAGATAGTTATACTTTAGAGGAAATCGCTTTGGGTAATTATAAATTGATATCCTTCTACGATGCTTTAAAAGATTATCCTAAAGTTGAAGTTAATTCTTATATTGCGAATAAAATAAAAAATGGTCGTATTTTAGAAAATCGTTATCAAGATGAAAAAATTGTTTTTGTAAATTC
>CANQWJ010000147.1 GCA_947627525.1 uncultured Bacilli bacterium | reverse complement strand
GGATTATTTTCTTTTAAATTTAATGTTATTTTTACACCAGGACATTCAGGTGACTCAATAACTTTTTATTTTGTTAAAGAAAAAAAGATGTTTGTTGGCGACTTTCTATTTCAAGGAACCATTGGGCGAACAGATTTACCAACAGGTAGCCTAGGAGATATGATCAATAGTCTTTATCTAATAAAAAAGTATCCA
The DNA here is from genome assembly GCA_947627525.1 of uncultured Bacilli bacterium. Lineage (GTDB taxonomy): Bacteria > Bacillota_I > Bacilli_A > RF39 > UBA660 > RUG11788. The sequence continues at coordinate 2,890 of CANQWJ010000147.1, read as the reverse complement.
GAAGATATAACTATTTATAGTGGTCATGGTGAAGTGTCAACTTTGCAGGAAGAATTCGAAAATAATCCTTATCTTCTTAACTTAAAAAATAGATAATGTTATAATAAGAGAGAAGGTAGTGTGGTAAGATGTATATTGATTTAATCGTCATAATAGTTTTATTATTAATCGTTGTTTTCTGGTTTCGCCGTTTTTCAAGTTTTGTTTATTCTTTTGCGATAATTGATATTTTCTTAAGAATTTTAAACTTTATTCAAGGACATGTTCCCGTTCCAGAATTACAATCATTAATTAGTAAATATTTTCCTAATTCCATCGAAGCTTTAATCTATGCCTATACTAATGGTATAATTGAGACAATACTTCTTTGGTTGTATGTTGGAATGTATGCTGTTTTCTTAGGATATATCATTAAAATATTTATTCATAAGAAAAAATAATTTGTAAATTTTGTTGTATTATTAGATTTTTATGTTATAATACAATTACATCAAGTGGAAGAGAACTTCCACTTTTTATATTGAATGGGGTGATGATGTGGAAGAAAAATTAAAGTCTTTAATCGATGCAAAAATTAAAGATTTAGGTATTTTTGTCGATTCAATTAAATTGGAAAAAGAAGGACAAGATACTTTTTTAAGAGTTGTTCTTGATGCTGATTTCATAATTGATTTAGCCAAAGTTGTAACGGTTACCCGTCTTATTAATCCTATTCTTGATAAAGAAGATTTAATTAAAGAAGAGTATATTTTGGATGTATATGCCAAATCAAAAGGAGATGTAGTTGATGAATAAAGAAGAATTTATTAAGGCAGTTGATTTGATTGTTAAAGAAAAGGGTATTGATCGTGAATTAGTTTTTGAAGCGATGGAACTTGCTTTAGCAACAGCATACAAAAAGAATTTTGATTCTTTAACTAATTCTAAAATAATGATTAATCGTGAAACAGGAGAAATTAAGGTTTATTCATACTTAACCGTTGTTCCTGATGATACGGAAGACATTGATTTAGATTTAGAGATAAGTTTAACAGATGCTCGTAAGATTGATAAGAAATTAAACGTTGGTGATACGATTGATACCGAAGTAACGCCAAAAGATTTTGGTCGTGTTGCTGCTTCAACAGCTAAACAAGTAATTGTGCAAAAGATGCGTGAAGCTGAAAGAAATTCTATTGTCAACGAGTATGGTGATAAACAAGATGAATTATTGATTGGAACTGTTGAATTAGAAGATGTTGATAACTACTTTATCAATATTGGAAGAATTAACGGAATTTTACCTAAGAAGGAATGTATTCCTGGTGAAAAGATTGAAATGGGTAAACAAATTAAAGTCTATGTTACCAAAGTTGATGGTAGTGGTAAAAATATGTTTATTCTTTTATCAAGAAATCATTATGGTTTCTTAAAGAGATTATTTGAGAGTGAAATTCCAGAATTATCTGATGGTTCTGTTCTTCTCTATAGTGTCGCAAGAGATGCCGGAAGTCGTAGTAAGGTTGCTGTTTACTCAGAAAGAAGTAACATCGATCCAATTGGAGCTTGTATTGGTGAAAAAGGTTCAAGAATTGCTCGTATTATTGAAGAGGTTCATGGTGAAAAAATTGATGTTGTCAAATATGATAAAGAGCCAGAAATCTTCATTGCGAATGCTTTACAACCAGCAAAGAACTTACACGTCATCATAACGGATCCTAAGAAACAAGAATGCACTGTTGTTGCTGATAGTGACAATTTCTCATTGGCTATTGGTAAGAAAGGACAAAATGCCCGTCTTGCTTCTAAATTGACACATTATAAAATAGATATAAAGACAGTTGAACAAGCTGCCGAACTTGGAATTAATTTTAAAGATTAATATAACAACAGGGGGACATATGAAATCAGTATTAGAAAAGTTAATAGAAAGACATGGTACTTATGGAACAGACTGGATGGGGTTTACGATAAGTAGAAAAAATCCACTTACTTATCATCACATTCAAAAGAATTGCCACAAGGGTAAGAGGACAATAGAAAACGGAGCACTACTTACGAAAAGAGCCCATCGTTTTCTAAACTGTATTGAAAAAGATGATCAAGAACTTTATGAAGAGTGGAATGCATTATTTAAAGATATCAATGATAGTGAACTTCCACCTAATGAAGGACATTTACAAAAGATAAAAACTTTACGTGAAAAGAGTTTTGATTAAAATAGGAAGTGATTTCTATGAAAAATAAAAAAATAGTTTTAAGAACTTGTTGCGTTACTAGAGAAAAATTGCCTAAAAATGAACTTTTACGAATTGTTAGAACACCAGAAGGAGAAGTAAAAGTTGATTTAACAGGAAAGATGAATGGTCGTGGAGCTTATTTAAAACGCGATTTAACAGTTTTAGAAAAAACGAAAAAGACAAAATCTTTAGAGCGTCAATTAGAGATAACTATTAGTGATGATGTCTATGAAGAAATAAAGAATACAATCACTAATTTGTTAATATAATAAGAATAGTATATTTTTAGAAAGTAGAGGTGAACCAATATGATGAGTGTTTTAGAATATTCAATTGATGTTAATAAGAGTTTAGATGAAATAATAAAATTATGTCAAAAACTAGATATACCTTATGAAAATGAAGAGACAATGCTTACAGAGGATGACATTATTTTATTAGATAATGAAATTCAAGATAGTGAAGATTATATTGTTGATGAAGAAGAAATTTTAGATGAAAAAGTTGAAAATATCATCAGTGGTAATAATATCAATATTGATACTAATAATAAGAAAGAGAAATTGAAATCTAAAAAAGACCGTATTGAAAATAGTAAAACTAACTTTCAAAAAGAGAGAAAGAATTTATATAAGCATCGTGAGAAATTACAATCTAATGAAAATGAAGAG
>CANQWJ010000146.1 GCA_947627525.1 uncultured Bacilli bacterium | reverse complement strand
CCTTAAATATAGAAATTGGGAAAATAGGTGTTTCACTATGACCTAATCCTTTTTCAACAGCAAGTAAATAGTTCTTAATAACCATTCTTCCCTCTAAAGATGTGTCAGTACCAAAATTGATTGATGAGAATGGTACTTGTGCTCCTGCTCTGGAATGCATTGTATTCAAGTTGTGAACAAAGGCTTCCATTGCTTGGAAAGTAATACGATCAGTTTTGGCAAGAGCTTTATCGTAAGCCATTCCAAATAACCTTTGTAATTGACAACTCTCTTTTTCATATTTTTCAAACATTGATAAGTCAACATCAATGCTATCTAATTTATCAATATCTTTAGCAATCGTTGCCATATTGATAAACTTATTAAATTCTGAATAATCTAATAAATCAGCAATTGTTTGTTTAAATTGTTTTTTAAAGGTCTTTAATACACCCGGTGCCATATAGTAATCGAAAGCTGGTACACTTTGACCTCCATGTTGGTCATTTTGATTTGATTGAATAGCAATGGCAGCAAGTGCTGTATAACTCATAATATCATTAGGTGTTCTTAAATGTCCGTGTCCAGTTGAAAAACCATTTTTAAATAATTTATCCAAATCAATTTGCATACAAGTTGTTGTACCCATTGGCATAAAGTCCAAATCATGAATATGAATATCACCATTTTCATGGGCATCAGCAAATTTCTTTTTCATTAAATAGTCTTTTGCAAATTCTTTTGATACAGTAGAACCATATTGAAGCATTGTTCCCATCGCTGTATCACCATTGACGTTAGCATTTTCTCTTTTAGTATTATCTTCAACAGATGATTTCAATCCTAATCCTTCAATCGTCTTTAAGAATTTGTGCATCTTCTTATCGTCTGAGAACATCTCTCTTGATTGTCTTCTCTTTTCACGATAATCAGCAAAAGATTCATAGACATCAGTATAACCTTTTTCCTTAAGTTCATCTTCAATCATATCTTGAATTTCTTCAATTTTGATCTTTTCAACTTCTTTGTATTCTTTGATAATTCTTTTCATTACAGCTTGATATACTTTTTGACTATCTTTTTCGGTATACTCAACACCAAGTGATAGATCAGCATAACGTTCTGTCTTCAAGTTATCAAAACCTTTTTTGATGGCTACAGCAATCTTCGTACCATCAAAATCAACTTTCTTTCCATTTCTTTTAACAACTTTTAAATCATTTAATTCTTCTTCATTCATAGTTGAAATACTCCCTTCAATATTACCTCTTACCTAAATTCATTTTATATATGTTTTTTTTCATAGTCAATAATATTTTTGTATATTTTTTTGTTTTTTTTCGAACTTTTGTTCTCCACATTTTTGGGATGTGCTTATATATCAAGACAAATAAACATTTTTTCAATTTTTTTCAATTTCACAAATTTTACATTTTTGACATTTTTTATTTTTTTCATTTTTTAGAAAAACTGATTTTTAAAATTAAAAAATCGTCATTTTCCTTTATTTATAAGGGTTTCAGAGTGTTTCCACATCTTTGTTGACACTTTTATTTTTTTGCTTTTTTTCAAAAAAATTGACATTTTAATTTTTCTATTTTTTTCATTTTTTCAATTTTTTCTTTATATTATATGGAAAACTTTTTATAAATATTTCTTGTTTTCCGTGTCAAAGAGTGAAAAAAAGTTTACCATTTTTTAACACCCTTATTTGTCGAACAAAAAAAGATGGATTTTTGTCCATCTTTCGTCAACTTTATTTTATTTTTCTTTAATCATTTTTATGTAACTATTTATTTTAGTTGCCCAAGAAGTTGATGCTGCATATTTAGAATTTATTTTTTCAGGAGTATTAAGTCCATAACGATAATAGTTACCATATAGATTATTTAAAAAAGTATTTATTCCTTCATCAATTGAAGAAAACTTTTGAAAATTACCACTTTCAGCTTTCATGCCACCAACATTGTAGTAGTTACGAGCAAGACTACTACAACTAGAATTACAACCCGTCTCATGTAACATAATCGCAACCGCCATATAAGGATCCATTTTTAAATCCAAACACTTTTTAGCAATCATTTTTCCTTTATTAGCTAAAACACCATTTAAAGAACGATTTAACTTAGCTGACAACTCATCTAAAGTTAAGTCGTCATAAACGACAAAGCGTTCAATACCATAAGCTGTTTTCTTAATGGCTGCATTATCTATATTATCAGTAATACCATAAGCAATCTTACTAATTGCGGCATTTGTTTTTAAATCAATTTCATCTTTAAATTCTAATTTAACTTTTTTTGGTTCTTTAAAACTATCCATTAATGAATGCGAATTAATTTCAAAAGATGTGAATACATATATAAAGATACCAAGAGTTATGGATAATAAACCGCTATGCATAAGAAAGCGACCAATCTTCACACATAACACCTCTTTTTCTTAAAGCATATTCATTTTATCATAAAACATACTATAATTGCAAATCAGTATTTTAGCACTCTCTATTGACAAGTGCTAAAATAGTGTTATAATCATATATGAAATGTGAAAGGGGGAATTTATTATGAATAATAATCCATTTCAAGAAAATTTAGAAAATGTTTTAGAAAAATATGGAAGAAATATTACTGATGCCGTTAAAGATGGCAAAGTTGATCCCGTCATTGGTCGTGATGATGAAATTCGTAGTATTACTCGAATCCTTTCTCGAAAGACCAAGAACAATCCCGTTTTGATTGGTGAACCAGGAGTTGGTAAAACAGCTATTGTGGAAGGACTTGCCCAACGAATTGTTAAAGGTGATGTTCCTAATAGTTTAAAAAATAAAATTATTTGGGAATTAGATATGGGAGCATTAGTTGCCGGAGCCAAATATCGTGGGGAATTCGAGGAGCGTCTTAAAGCTGTATTAAAAGAAATCAAAGACTCTAATGGTGAAATGATTATGTTTATTGATGAAATTCATATGATTGTTAACTCTAATGGTGGGGACTCCGCAATGGATGCTGGTAACATGTTAAAACCTATGCTTGCGCGTGGCGAAATACACTGTATAGGAGCAACAACTTTAAATGAATATCGTAAATACATTGAAAAAGATGGTGCTCTTGAAAGACGTTTCCAAAAGGTTTTAGTTAAAGAG
>CANQWJ010000145.1 GCA_947627525.1 uncultured Bacilli bacterium | reverse complement strand
ACCTGCTGTTGACATTCACATTCTACAAGGTGAAAGAAGTATGGCCGCTGACAATAAAACTCTTGGTCACTTCCAATTGACAGGTATTCCTGCTGCCCCTAGAGGTGTTCCACAAATTGAAGTTACATTTGATATTGACGCTAATGGTATCGTTAACGTTAAAGCAAAAGACCTAGGAACTAATAAAGAACAATCTATAACTATCACTGCAAGCACAAATTTAAGTGATGAAGAAGTAGAAAGAATGATGAAAGAAGCTGAAGCTAATAAAGAAGAAGACAAGAAGAAGAAAGAACAAGCTGACGCAAGAAACGATGCTGAACAAATGATCTTCCAAACAGAAAAAGCTCTAAAAGATCTTGGGGACAAAGTCGATAAGAAAGAAAAGAAAGAAGCCGAAGAATTAATCGATGACTTAAAGAAAGCTCTTGAAGGTGACGACTTCGATGAAATTAAAGAAAAGACAGAAAAACTTCAAGAAAAAGCTATGGCTTTAGCTACTAAAGTATATGAAAATATTCAAAAAGAACAAGCAGCTAATGCTGAAAAAGATGAAGATAAAGATAAAGACGATAAAAAAGACGACGTTAAAGAAGCCGATTACGAAGAAGAATAAAATATTAAATAAAGAAGAAGTTCTAGGAAACTAGAACTTCGACTTTTGATTAAAAGGAGAACATATGGAAAAAGAACCTAAAAGAAGTGAAGTAAAACAAGAAGACAAATGGAACTTGGAGAGTATGTATCAAAATATTGCTGAATGGGAAAAAGACTATAATAAATTAATCACCTTAGAAGAAAAACTATTGAAGTATCGCAATCATTTATTAGATGATGCTAAAACGCTATACAATTATTTAGTTGAATCTGATGAAATGAGTGAAATACTAGAAAATCTATTAATTTATGCTCGAATGAAGAGTGATGAAGATACTTCTAATACGACTTATATTGCTCTTGTTGGAAAAATTGAAAATCTTGAAGTTAAAATTAGTGAAGAATTTTCTTTCGCAACGCCTGAACTACTAAAAGCCGATTACCAAAAAATCGAAAGTTTTTATAAAGAATATCCTAAACTTCTTGATTATGAATTTAATTTAAAAGATGTCTTTCGCTTTAAAGAACACACTTTAAGTGAAGCTGAAGAAAAAATATTATCTAGTCTTTATAATGATTTAGACTATTCTAATAAGACCGCTAGTATTATTCGCAATTCCGATTTAAAGCTAGGAACGATTGAAGATGAAAATGGCAAAACAGTTGACTTAACTAACAATAATTATGCTCTTTTTATGGAGTCTAAGAATCGTGATGTACGTAAACGTGCCTTCAAGCAATTATATAAAGCTTATGCTACTTTTCAAAATACTCTTGCGACTACTTATGCCGGTGAAGTTGATGGTAATATCCATTTGAGTAAACTACGCAAGTTTAATTCTGCTCGTGAAAGAGCACTATTCAGTAATAATATCGATATAAGTGTTTATGACAATCTAATTGATACAGTCAATAAACATTTAGATACCATTTATAAATATTATGATTTAAAAAAAGAAGTTTTAGGTTTAGATGAATTACATTTATATGATATATATGCTAGTTTAGTTAAAGAAAATAATAAAGAATATTCTTTTGCTGAAGCTAAAGATTTAGTAATAGATGCTTTAAGTATTTTAGGCGAAGATTACATAAGTAATATTAAAAAGGCATTTAATGAAAATTGGATTGATAAATATCCTAATGAAAATAAGCGTGGTGGCGCCTATTCTTGGGGTTCATATCGATCTAATCCTTTCGTTCTTATGAATTATCAAGGACGACTTGACGATGTATCAACGATTGCTCATGAATTAGGTCATTCAATGCACAGTTATTACTCAATAAAGAATAATCCATATCATTCTTATGGTTACTGCATCTTTGTTGCTGAAGTCGCATCCACTGTAAATGAAATGCTTCTCTATAAACATATGTTAAAGAAATCTAATAGTAGGGAAGAGAAACTCGTTATTTTAGATAATTTAATGGAATTATTTAAAGGAACTATTTTCCGTCAAACAATGTTTGCTGAATTTGAGCGTGGTATTTACGAAAGAGTTGAAAATGGTGAAGTAATAACGTATGATTTATTATGTGACTACTATTATGAATTAAATAAGAAATATTTTGGTGATAGAGTTGTCGTTGATGATGAGATTAGATATGAATGGGAACGAATTCCCCATTTCTATATGAATTTCTATGTTTATCAATATGCAACTGGTCTATCAGCTGCTTCGGCAATTGTCACTAATATATTAGATAATAAAAAGGATGCTAAAGAAAATTACTTAAAGTTTTTAACATTGGGTGGTAGTATGTATCCAATTGATGAATTAAAAGTTGCTGGTGTAGATATGACTCAAAAAGAAGTCGTTGAAAAAGCAATTAAAATGTTTGATGAAATAATTGATGAATTTAAAGAGGTCTACAACAGTTAGAAAGTTGGTGTATTATGAATAAAAAAGATTATTATGAAGTCTTAGGTGTCGACAAAAATGCGACTGATGCTGAAATAAAGAGTGCATTCCGTAAACTTGCTAAACAGTACCATCCTGATGTATCAAAAGAAGCTAATGCCGAAGAAAAATTCAAAGAGATTCAAGAAGCATATGCCGTTTTATCTGATGAAAATAAACGTAAGCAATACGATCAATTTGGTCATGCAGCTTTTGATGGTAGTGCTGGCAGTGGATTTAGTGGATTCAATGCCCAGGACTTTGACTTTTCTGATATATTTGATAGTATTTTTGGAAATAGTTTTGGTTTTGGTTCAAGTGGTGGATCAACTAGTAAGAGTCGTAAAACGCGTGGTAGTGATAAACTAATTCATATTAATCTTGATTTTGAAGAAGCAATATTTGGTTGCGAAAAACAAATTAAAGTAAATGTTAGTGAAACTTGTGATGCTTGTGATGGTGAAGGAGGATTCGATAGTGAAACTTGTTCAACTTGTCACGGAAGTGGTACTGTTACATCACAACAAAGAAGTCTTTTCGGTAGTTTTATGACAAGAACAACTTGTCCTGACTGTAATGGAGAAGGAAAAACATATCGAAGAAAATGTTCTAAATGTAATGGTCGTGGCCGCATCATGAAGGAAAAGATATTAAACGTCACTATTCCTA
>CANQWJ010000144.1 GCA_947627525.1 uncultured Bacilli bacterium | reverse complement strand
TGTAAATCTTTGAAATAATGATAATATATTCCAGCGATAACGATTGCTGATAAAGGTCCAATATAGTGAAAATAATTATCTTTAAATTTTCTTATTTGAGGATAAATAAGAGCCATACAAAGAAGCATTGCTGATATGTACCAGATTTGATTAAATATACCACTTCTTTGATATCCCAACATATTTAAACAAAATAAGTCAAAAACCGAAAATAGCGCTAACTTAATAGTCATTTTTCCAAGAACTATTTTAATAATAAAGGAAACTATAAAGGTTAAGAAAATATAAGGAAAGAAACTTTTATATTTCTTAAAAATAAATAGACCTGTTTCTTTACCTAAATTTTGCTCATCTTTCTTAGAAACTTTATCCTTCCTCGACACTGCTGATTTAGCTAATAAGTAACCTGAAACTAAAAAGAAAAATTCAACTCCTAAATGTCCATTAGTGAAAAATGATGTTTTTATACCTTCACCAGCATGAAATATAGCTATTACAATACAAAAAATAAATTTCCAAAGACCAATAACGCCATTATGTTTTTTCATATTTTACCTCCATTTGTTGATATGTTTAATTAATAAATAATTTTTTGATCTTCGGTATATAAAATTCTCTTTTCTTTAAAAAGTCAATTACCAAAGTCATGATTGTTCCCGCTAATATTGATACTAATACAATTAATATTAAATCTTCTTTATATGTGAAATCAAATAATCTAATGTAATCTCTTATTGGTACATGAATGAAATAGATAGGAATACTTATTTTTTCTAAAAAATAAATAAATTTATTATTTAGTAATTTAAATTCTAATGTCTTTTCACTAAAACCAAGTGTAACAGCACACATTAACATTAATAATAATATGTAATCATAACGCTTATTTACATAATTAGCTGCAATTACAGGGGTTATAAAACCTATTATTTCAATTAATGTTATACAAATTGATCCTAATTTTGTAAAATCTAAACTTTTTATTTTCTGAACTAAAGGATATAAACATGCTCCAATATTTAATTCAAAGAATGCTCTTACAACACCACGATATGTAAATCCAAGCCAAGTTCCTGGACCTTTTAAATGATGAAAAAGATGAAAGTAAATTCCTGCAATAACTATTGCTTGTAATGGACCAAGAAAATAAAAATAATTATCTTTAAGTTTTCTTATTTGTGGATAGATAATAGCCATACAAAGAAGCATTGCTGAAACATACCATATTTGATCAATCATTCCCGTTCTATAAAAACCTAACATATTAAGACCTAATAAATCAAAAATAGAAAAAATAATAAGTTTAATAGATAATTTATCAGCTACTACTTTAACAAGTAGTCCAGTAATAACAGCTATTAATAGATAAGGAAAGAAAGATTTGTACTTTTTAAATATAAATAGACCCGTTTCTTTACCTAAATTTTGTTCATCTTTTTTAGAAGTTTTGTTACCCTGAGCCAATGCTGACTTAGCTAATAAGTAACCTGAGACTAAAAAGAAAAATTCAACTCCAATTGCTCCGTTTGGGAACAGCATATTTGGTACACCTGTTCCTGAATGACGAGCGACAATTAATATACAAAAAATAAATTTCCAAAGTCCAATAATACCATTATGTTTTTTCATGATTACCTCCATCAAGATTCTATCCATCAATATCATTATAGCATCTTCTTTTTTGGTAATGCAATTATTAGTTCATAACTTTCTTTTTATTGGTATTGATTATAAAACCGATTAAGATGAGATATGATAGAAGACTAGAACCACCATAACTTATGAAGGGAAGAGTAATTCCCGTTATGGGAAGAAGACCAATTGTCATTGCGATATTTTGGACTTGTTGATAAAAGATAATACCAAGTATGCCAATAATTAAAGTTTTATCTTTATAATTAACTCTTTTATTAGTTAAATTTATTAAATAAATATCGAATAGGGTTAGAAAGATAATTAATAAACTACTTCCTAAAAAACCGAAGTTTGAAGCAAATACACTAAAGATGAAGTCCGTTCCTGCTTCCGGAAAATAAATCGGTGTTTTATTAAAACCAAAACCAAATATTCCACTAGCACTAATTGCGGCTATGCTATTTTCCAGTTGCATTCCGCTACCACTTTGCCAGTTGACAATTCTATCCATGCGATAGAAGAAATCTGTTCCTAAAACATTTAAGAACAGATCTTGTTGATAAAAATAAAAATAGAAAAATAATGATAAAGAAACCGCAATTATCGAAAAGATAATGACAAACCAACGAAGACGTATTTTACTGACAAAAAGACAAAAGAAAGTAATAATTATATAGATTAGGACTGACCCTGTATCTGGTTCTAAAAACGTCAAAAGACTAGGTATTAATAAAATGATAAATATTTTAAAAAGTAGAGTTATTTCTTTCTTAAAATCAATTTTTTTCTTTCGATTAAAGTCTCCTAAAATACGACTATAAACTAATATTAAAGATACTTTCATAAATTCACTTGGTTGAATACTAAATCCTAAAAAATTATACCAACATCTACTACCATTTATTTCTTTCGCAAAAAATAATAATCCCAGTAATAATAAACAATTAATGCCATATATTAAATAAGACCATTTATAGAAAAAACCATTATCAAAACGAATGATACTAATAATAGCTATGATTCCAATTAGGTACCAAATACTCTGTTTTAAAATTAAATTTCCAAGACTACTTTCCATGTACATTGATGCTGATTCAATAGTAAAAATACTTATTAAAAAGAAAATAATAATAGCAAAAATAATAAACTTATCAATCTTTAAACTTTTACTCATAAAACCACCATTATTAGTATGTGTAAATTTTTATTTTTAATATAGTCTTTTTTTAAAGTATAAACATATTATTAAATGAAAGAGTGTGATTTATGAAAAAACTTCCTGATTTATATAAGAATACAAGTGTTAATAGTCCTAATCGTGATGTCTTTTATTCATTTGAAAAAGATGGAGATGTCAGATCTTTTTCTAAAGATGATATTATTTTTAATGATGTCGTTATCATTAAGACCGTCAATGATACTTATGAGACACGTATTGTTTCCAAACTTGATGATCATATCTTAACGTCTAGTAAAGATATCATTTACTTAAAAGACATCAAATCAATTAAAAGAAAAGACCACTTCTAATGAGTGGTC
>CANQWJ010000143.1 GCA_947627525.1 uncultured Bacilli bacterium | reverse complement strand
TTTGATAATCCTGATTTAATTGCGGCTTGTGTTGTGGGTGACGGAGAAGCTGAAACAGCACCACTCGCAACATCATCTTGGCACTCAAATAAGTTTTTAAACCCAATAACAGATGGTGTTGTTTTACCAATTCTCCATCTAAATGGCTATAAAATAAGTAATCCAACGGTTTTCTCAAGAATTTCCCATGATGAAATTGAAAGCTTCTTCAAAGGATGTGGATGGAAACCTTACTTTGTCGAAGGTGATGATCCAATGAAGATGCATGCTTTAATGGCTGAAACAATGGACAAGGTCATTGCGGATATTAGAGAAATAAAGAGAAAAGCCAAAGATAATAATGACACGACAAGACCAACATGGCCTATGATTATCTTTCGTTCACCTAAGGGTTGGACTGGACCTAAGATTGTTGATGAAAAAGAAATTGAAGGAACATTTAGAGCGCATCAAGTACCGTTATCAATGGAAAAAGAAGAGCATCTTACTCTTCTTGAAAACTGGTTAAAAAGTTATCATCCTGAAGAATTATTTGATGAAAATGGAACATTAATTCCAGAACTTCAAGAACTTGCGCCTGTTGGTAATAGACGAATGGGAAGTAATCCGCATGCCAATGGTGGACTATTGTTAAAAGACTTACGCTTACCTGACTTTAGAAAATATGCTTTGGACTTTGACCGTCCTGGATCAATTGAAGCACAGGACATGATTGAGTTGGGTGGTTTTATTCGCGATATATTTGAACTAAATAAGGATCAGAGAAACTTCCGTATTTTTGGACCAGATGAGACAATGTCCAATCGTTTAGGAAAAGTTTTTGAAGTAGAAAATCGTGGATGGAATGCAGAAAAGAAGAATAATGATGAATTTTTAAGTTCTGATGGACGCATCATGGACTCATACTTATCTGAACACATGTGCGAAGGATGGTTAGAAGGATATTTACTTACTGGTCGTCATGGCTTCTTTGCGAGTTATGAAGCCTTCATTCGTGTTATTGACTCCATGTTTAGTCAACACGCTAAATGGTTGAAAGTAACTTCAGAACTACCTTGGCGTCAAGAAATTGCTTCTTTAAACTATGTGTTATCTTCTAATGTTTGGCAACAAGACCATAATGGTTTCACTCATCAAGACCCAGGATTCTTAGATCACGTTGCCAATAAAAAAGCTGATATCGTTAGAATGTATTTACCACCAGATGCGAACTGTTTATTATCCGTTTTCGATCACTGCATTCGTAGTAAAAACTACGTCAATGTCATGGTTACGTCAAAGCATCCAAGGCCACAATGGTTAACGATGGACCAAGCCATTAAACATTGTACCCAAGGAATTGGCATATGGGAATGGGCAAGTAATGATCAAGGTGAAGACCCTGATATCGTTCTTGCTTGTTGCGGAGATACGCCAACGCTAGAATCCCTTGCAGCGGTAACAATCATGCGTCAATATCTTCCAGAAGTAAAAATTCGTTTTATCAATGTTGTTGACTTAATGAAACTACAATCACATCACAAACATCCACACGGATTAACAGATGAAGATTACGATTTATTATTCACAAAAGATAAACCAATTATTTTTGCTTTCCATGGATATCCGACATTAATTCACGAATTATTATATTATCGTCATAATCGTAATTTACATGTCTTTGGATACCAAGAAGAAGGAACTATTACAACACCATTTGATATGCGTGTTCAAAACGAAATTGACAGATTTAACTTAGTTATATCAATGATAAAATCATTGCCAAGTCTAGGCAATAAAGGTGCTTATGTCGTTCAAAAAATGAAAGATAAATTAGTTGAACATAAGCAATACATTAAAGAATATGGTATTGACCTAGAAGAAGTTAGAAATTGGAAATGGCAATAAAAAGATGATAGATTAATTTTCTATCATCTTTTCTTCTGTAATATTTATAATAGCGGTTATTTCGTTTTGAATATTATCACCTTTATTTTCAAATATTAAAACATAAATACCAGAATCAGAAATATATTGCGATATATCTTCTTTATAACTTCCTTCATATATGATTTTAGTTGCAGAATCTCTTATGTCTATATTAGATATATCTTTATTATTTAAATCAATACTCTTTTTAATCGTTAACGTACTTTTTGATAATGGTGATAATTTTTTGTTTTTAATGTTACTAGAATAACATGGTACCTTAATATCGTCATCCCAACAAACATATTCATTTAGATTAATTATGTATTTATCACTTTTTTGGACATCGACTAAAACATCATCTAGAGAATAACCATTTATTTCATAACTATCATTATAACTAGATTGTTCATAAAAATAACGAACTATTACTTTATTGTATGACTGTTGGTAGTAGATAGGAAGTCCTTGACCATTTAAGTTAAGATCAAAATAATGGAAATTACCACGATTATATTTTACATTATCTTCAACTATTTTAAAGAGAATGCCAAATACAATCATCAAGATTATTAAGATTGGAACGAATATTCCTATGATTTTTTTCCTTTTAGCTTGTTTTTGTTCCTTAGCTTTAACATCCATAACGGGAATTTCTATTTCTACTTCTTTTTTGATTGGGGCATACTCTTTTTTAATCTCATCAACATTTTTATAGAATTTATGTTTATTACGTTCAGGATATTTGTTAAAGAATTCTTCAACACCATTTACCTCTTCATCGTTAACAGGCATTGGCTTTAAAATAAAGTAAATAACAAGATGGATGAATAGGTCGAATAAACCCATAAAAACAGACATCTTTGAACCAAAAATAATAATAAAAAATAATATTATATTGTTCCAACCTTTAAAATAATTTAATATTTTTATTTGAAAGTGATATTTTTCTTTTTTTAAGTTATGCATTACTAAAAATAAAAGTATACCATCTAAAAAAATAAAGACATGTGGATAGAAAGCAACACTAAAAGGAATTTCCCAGTCTTTAACATAAGATGTGTATGATAATATTCCTAATATGAGAATTGGTAATAAATAACTTAAAACATATAAATACTTTTTATATTTAAGTTTCATATCATCACCTATTATAATTATAGCATAAATGAATTTTTTACAAAGAAAAAAGAGCAAATGCTCTTTTATTCGGTTCTAAGGGCTTCAACTGGGTCTTTCTTAGAAGCCGCTCTTGCGGGTATTAGACCACCAATTAAAGTTAAGATAATTGAAAGAATTACTAACACTACAGCACTATTAACAGCAAGG
>CANQWJ010000142.1 GCA_947627525.1 uncultured Bacilli bacterium | reverse complement strand
TAGCGTCCACCACCACGCGCTACAACACTTTCTAAAGCACTACGCATTCGTAGTGATGTTTCTTTACTGATAACTTTTCGAACTAATTGGGATTTATTTGATGAAAGAATCTTGCCATTAGCATCCGTTACCGATTTAACGATGTATGGAACATGAAGATTTCCACCATTGACGACAGCACTAACTGCATTCACTTGTTGAATTGGTGTTACACTAACCCCTTGTCCAAAAGCTGTCGTCGCAAGTTCTAGTTTTCCAACTTGATCCAAATTAAAAATAATTCCTTTTCCTTCACCGTTTAAATCAATTCCTGTTTTTTTACCAAAGCCAAACTTGTCTAGATAAGAAAACAATTTCTCTTTGCCTAAACGATTACCCAATTCAACAAAACCGGGGTTACAAGAATTTTCTAAAACTTGAAGAAACGTTTGTTGCCCATGGCCCCCAGCTTTCCAGCAACCAATTCTAGCACCTCCTATCTTAACACTACCCGAATCATAAAAAGTATCTTTGTCCAAATCAACTACTTTTTCTTCAATCGCTGATGCCGTTGTTATAATTTTGAAAGTTGATCCCGGTTCATACGAAGCCCAAATTGGTAAATTACGACTTAATTCTTCCAAAGTATAATTACTATAATGATTGGAATCATAATTAGGACGTGATGACATCGCAAGAACTTCACTAGTATTGGGATCCATCACTAAAGCAAGAGCCATATCTGGTTCAAACATATCAACAATATTATCTAGTTCTCTTTCAACTGATTGTTGAATGTTGATATCTATTGTTAAATTGACATTGTTACCACTAGTTGGCGCAACATATACTTGACTCATATCAAGAGTATTTCCTTTAGCATCCGAAAAATATTTAATGGCACCATCAACTCCTGTCAATTCTTTATCATACTCTAACTCGATACCACTAAGTCCTTGATTATCAATTCCTACATACCCTAAAGCATGTGATAAAAGTTTTTCATAAGGATAATATCTTTTAGACTCTTTAACTAAATAGACACCTTTTAAATTTAAACTTTCAATGTAATTCGCAACATCATAAGAAAGTTGTCTCCCTTCGGGATGCACTCGCTCAATTGAAGACTTTTTGTAAACATGTTTATCCATTTCCTCTTTAGTAACGCCTAAAGCTTTACTTAAAAGAGTTGATACTTTTTCTTTATCTTCTAATTGATTGGGTATCAAAACAAGACTAGTCGTCGTAATGTTATCAGCAAGAACAACACCATTTCGATCAAGAATTAAACCTCTATCAGCTGCCAGTGGTAAATTACGACTCCAAAGATCATTAGCTAAATTAGATAGTTTCTGATAATCAAATATTTGAATATATAAAACACGAAAAACAATTAATAAAAAGAGAATAATGACAATGACTAATAATAAACGAATACGATAATCAATCTCTTTGAAAAACATAAATATCACCAATAAAGTATATGCACAAAAATAAAAAACCACTAATAATAGTAGTTTTAAATTAACTAAAAGTCTTCATCTCTGTCAAACTCATCAAGTTCATCAAACTCATCAATTTCTTCTAAGTCATCGGTATCTTCTTCATCTATAAATGAATCATCTTCTTCTTTTTCTTCCTCTAACCCAAAAAGAAAACCAGCTTCCATCAAATCTTCATCATCCTTTGCATTAATGAGTTTAGATAATGCTGCATCTTCCCAAAAACCCATTTTACACCTCACATTTCATCATATTATATTAATCTATTTTAAAAAATTATCTTCTAACTCTTGAGCGAACTCTAATCCCTTAAGACGCAAGACTAAATCGTTATCGCTTGCTCCTTCAATCAAATATTCTTCAAAACCATTTTCGGTTTCAAATCCTTCAGGGTCGACATAAATTATTTTTAATCCCTTTTTTCGCGCTTGTTTTTGAATAAAGCGACGATCAGCATGTGAACCAATACAAATTAAAGATTTAGCTCTTTCATCAAAATCAACTTTAGGAAAATAATCATCAATACGATAAACTCTTAAAGTTTTTTCATCAATTCCTAAGACTGAAGACAAATGATCAAAATTATTATTGAATAGTGTTCCCACAAATAAACCTTTTTCATACATTTTCTTTACGGCATAATGAAACTTGGTTGGTGATGCATTCAAACAATTTCTTATTATTTCTGAAAATTCAATATACTTATCACAATCTTTTTCGATTACTTGTAAAACTAAATCATCGTCTTCCGCAAAATAAAACCTAGAATCACTATGTCTTTGAACTTTATAAATCTCATGTAAATGATATAATGGATTAATTCCCGCTTCAATCGATGGACCACACCCAAGTTCAATTTGCGCTGGTAAATATTCTCTTAATTCATTGACACCTTTTATGTATTTAGGATTACCTCTTTTATCTTTTTCTCTTATTCCCTTTACTTGGAGATTCCATACTTGTTCATAGTTTTCTTCTAAATCATTTACACCATTACTATAAATAGTTATGTCTATGGTCTTATACCCAGGAATCATTTTTTCTTTAGGATGATGTTCAAACTCTTCTATTTTTATTTTTAAATCTTCTTTTGTGTATATACCATCGTTTAATACATATTTATTTTTATTTAATGCTTCTCTAATTTTATTTATATATTTGTCATATTCAATATTTTCTAATCTAACACTTAAATATAAGTATGACGCATCCATTATTAAATATTCATCAACGACTTTAAAACTGTGTTTAAAATGAATAGTTCTTCTACGATTACTATTTTCATCTTTCCAAAGAGATGATTCTTTATTTATTTCATTTTGACTTCTAAACCAAACTCCTTCAAAGACAAAAGTACCATTTTTTGCATAGTTATTATTAAAAATATCTATCTTTTCTTTATCTAATTTACATATTTTTAATGGAAAAAGCATATTAGTCCTTCTTTCTTTTAAATTTACTATATTCTAGCATTTAAAATTATTTATGTCCACAAGATAATATATCACAAAAAAAGTAGATTTAAAATAAATCTACTCGACTTCAATAAGTTCATACTCTTTTGTTCCATAACCAAGATCAGCAGCTGCATCAATAGTATGTGTTCCTTGACGTGAATTAATTCTTTCTAATAAGTGATCGCGTCCAGGATCATCAGAATTTTTAACTAAATCGATACAAGCTTGATCTATCGCAATTGGATCTAAGGAAGCAAGAATACCAATATCTTTCATACAAGGGTCTTCTGCAACATTACAACAATCA
>CANQWJ010000141.1 GCA_947627525.1 uncultured Bacilli bacterium | reverse complement strand
ATATGGGTTATTTTAGTTAATTCGAATATCCAAATCAAAACTTTATATCAATTCGAATATCGTTATCAAAATAAACATTATTGACAAATAGTTGCTGGGGGGGGGTATTATATATTTATAATAGGAAGGTTAGGAGTAGTAATATGAAAAGAAGAGTAAAAAAAATAAAAGTTAAATATCTATTGATGACTGTGGTTTTTGTTTTAATATTATTATCATTTTCATTTGGAGCAGTAAAAGTAGGGAATTATATTTATAAACAATTTTTTGCTGGAAATGATTGGAATGCTACTTCTGCACGAGTTTATTACTATTGGACTAAAAACGAATTATTTGGTGGAATAGAAAAAAAGAACATTATTCATGTCTTTGCTTTTGAAGGTGATACTATTACTGTAGGAAGTAATGTTTACAACGCTGGATATGATATTGCTGGGAAAAACATAATTAATAATAAACATGAAGATAAAGGATCTGTCGATGTTGTAATGTATGATTTAAATGGTAAAGCGACAGCTATTGACATAACTAAAAATGGTGTTGGTTATATAGGTGATGTTACTACAGAGAAAGCGGCTAAAGAAATGACATCATCTAAAGGAAAAGATGGTTATGTTCCATGGACTTATGCGGTATCCGAAACTGGTATTTATAGTTTTGAATTACGATCTTATGGTGGAACTACTAAGGGAACAGTCAAAAATAATAAGACTGTTGAATTTACTGATTCATCTGATAGTACTAATCTTATATCGGCTTGGGATATTTCAGTATTCGATGAAAATGATAATCGAAAGTCAGGAAGAACTTATACTAATTCATTGGCTTTAGAAATAAATGGAACAATGAAAGAAAAATATTACATTATGACAGATGATAGTTATATCTACGAAATGAAATTTAATGGACTTTCCCCTTATACCTTTACTTTTATTGCCAATAATCGCGGTCTATATGATAATGCTAATGGAAATATTGTTTATAAGTCAGTAAAAGGTGTTGAAAATTCAAAATTTACTTATGATGATTTTGGGGTATCATTTAGAGATCCGAGTGCTAGTGATACAGATTTATCAAAAAGTTTTAAAATTTTCTTTGAAGAACCAAATGAAGATTTATCAGGATATTTATATGAAAAGGCAATCTTACCCGATCCCGCTAGCAATGTCAAATTTGTAAGTAATAATATTAAAGAGGGCAATGGTGGATATTTCTCTTTTAATATAAAAGAAGCCACAACCGCAACTTTACGAATTGAGTTTAATGGAAAATTAAGTGACTATAAACCAGTTGAAATTTCTGATGTAGTAATTCCATTTTCTGATAACTATTTTTATTGGGATGGTAAAGATGGTGATGGCAAAGTAATTCCAAAGGGTGAATATACAGAAAGTGATATTAGTTATAGTGTAACTACGAGGGCTGGTGAAGTTCACTTTCCACTTCATGATATTGAAACAGCTGCTGATGGAATAACTTTTACAAGAGTCAATCACATTTATGATAAAGAAGGGAAAAAAATAGATACTGATGAAAACATTTATGGAAAAACAAAAAATGTCATATATTATGATGACTCGGCTATCTATTATGGTGAAAAAGTTGGTTCAACTGGTATTGCAGAGTCACAAGTAAAATTGGCTTTAAATAATTTTACGACAGAAGATGGTTTAGGAAATACTTATTATTCTTATTCTAATTTGAGTTATAAAAAGGGTGATTCTTTAGTTGGTGAAATGAGTTATTTTAATAATTATGGTAAAAAGAATAATATTCGTCTTGGAGATCACAGCCATATTACTAATAATATTGATTATTCTCGAACTTATGAAGAACAACAAGAAAAGATAGATTATCTTGATAGTGCAAAAAATCCTGTTGGTTTATGTAATAACGACAAAAATCCATGGGACTATGGTATAGCTAATTATTGGACGTTTACTCCGACTGCTAGTACAACTAAAGGAAGTGGTAAAATAACTATTACTAGTCCTGATGATACTAGTAACTTTAATTTAACTAGTCGTGTTTTCTATGATGAAAATAGTAATGGTAAATATAATCCTAATGGTGAAGGTGACCATTTGCTAGGAGGAGTTAATCTTGAAGTTTATAAAGAAACTGCTGATACTAGTGTTCAAAAAGATAAAAAGTATGTTTATGTTGAAAATGTTGGTGGTGAACAGGTCTTAAGAAATGCTACTACCATTAATGTTGGAACTCATAAATATTACGAACTAGTGCAAAGTGGAATTACATCATTATATGGTAAATATACATTTACAGAGTTAGATTATGATGAAGCAAAAGGAACAGAATATTTGTTTTACGTTTTAAAACCATATTCAAATTATATCGTAACATCTAAAAATGTTAAGCCGACTGGTTCAGAAACTTATGGACCATACAATTTATATCATTACTCAAAAGATGCCACAGGAAGTGAAATCCAAATATTTACAGTTGGTGGTGATGATGGAGTTAAATTTGACCATGACAATAAGACAGTTACAACTATAGATGTTGGTTATGCATTTACAAAAATGACAAAGACTTTCCAAATTAAAAAGAACTGGGAAATAATAAATGGTTCAAAAATAACTCAACCTAATACAACGGTTTTTGAAATATCGTATAACATAAATGGAAAAACTACTATTTATGAAGAAAGACCTCTTTCAGCCATCAGTGGATGGAATAATAAATTTAATTTCCTAGAACAAACCATTAATGGTCAAAAAATAACAGATTATTATGTTTCATCTGAATATTATATTTATGGTGACAAAATATTTAAACACACATATCATTATGATAAAGAAAATGGCATATACGAAAGTCTTGTTGGTGAAGATTATTATTTCTCATTAAGTGAATACTATAGTAAGAATCCAGATTCATCAAGTAAACCAAATAGTAATGTATATGAAATGACAAATATACCGGATTATAATAATGATGGTGTTTCAAATTATAATGATTTACAAGCAATTCCTATAAGTGAATGGAAAAAAGCTCTTCCTGCTGGAAGCCAAAGAAATGATGGAAGTGTTGTTTCACCATTTAATAGTGTCATTGATCGAAATGTTGGAAGTAATACAGTAGAGGTATCAATAACCAATTCTAGTGCTCCAGGAACGATTGAAATATTAAAATATACCGGGGCTTTAAAAGATGCTAATTATTTACAAGGTGCAACTTTTAGATTATATAAGGGTGATTTAGAATCTGTAAAAGCTAAAATTAAAGCTGAGGATGACG
>CANQWJ010000140.1 GCA_947627525.1 uncultured Bacilli bacterium | reverse complement strand
TTTTTAAGAGTTAAACAATCTACTTCTTCAAAAAGATCAAAATCTTTTTTAGAATATTCAAATTTATATTCATTAGTACTTAATTCGTAGAATTCATCATCAATACTCTTTTCTTTTATTTCATTGATATTACCAAGACTATTACTATCAAATTCTGTTTTGTCATAATATAAATGATCTAAAGTATCATTAGCACTAAATTTTAATTTATAAAGAGGAACACGATTATTACTATTTTCTCTAATAGCATTCCAAAAGTCCGTATTTTTATTATCATTTTCATCATATTCGACATTACCGACCAAATCTGAAACACTTGTGTTATACATGAATACTGTTTTTAAATCAGCGTCAGCATATAAAGTATTAGATTTTGTATCTTCAATTAAATAATACATAGAAACTTCAACATTACTTATTCCTTCAAGATTGATATTAGCAATATTAGAATATACTTTTAGTCCATTATCTTCTTCGTTATTAGTAGTAGCACAAACATATTTTTCATCTTTTTCTAAATAATTACAAGTTGTTTTATAACTGACATTTACATCGACATATTTTACTTTGGTATCTTTACCAAAAACATCAGCTAAAGACTCATCAATGCTCTTTTTACTTATATAAGTTTCAATAGTTAGATTTTTTACATTTTTTTCTGCTTCCGCAATCGTTTTAGAATACTCAAAATCATCTTGATCTAAATTATTAATAGCAAACAATAACTTAACTTCATCACTTAGTTCATTTTTATTAATTGTTCCATTAATGAAAGGAAGCGTATATTCTTTTTGATAATCAATCTTGGTCAAGAAATTATTTATGGTACTTTTAACAGAAACATTAAGATTATACATAGTTGGAATTAAACTTACTGAATAAAACAAAGTACCACCAACACCTAAACCAATTAATATTTGTTGAACGACATCTTGATTATTGCTTTTAATTTCTTCACCATTACGAAGAGCAATAACATTTTTCATTTTCTTATCGCGTAAAAGGAACATCGCACCTAAAACAAAGACAAAAGTAAATACAACACTAAACCAATTATAATTAGATATCGCTTCACCATATTGCGTAGTACTATCAACGAATTCTGATGTTTTAAATAAATTAGGAATACTAACAGCTAAATCATAAATTCCATGTAAGATAGCTGTTGTCCATACACTACCACTTCTTAAATAAAGTGCCGAAAGATATATTCCTAAAAAAGAAGCAGAGATGACTTGAATTAATACTCCTTGAAAAGATGCTCCCGTTGTAAGATTAGCAAAATGAATAAGTCCAAATAAAACACTAGAAATAACTATTGATAACCAAATTCCTTTTTTATTATTGCCAAACTTTTCCAAGAAAATATTTAAAGAAAGACCACGAATGAGGAATTCTTCAAAAACACCAACAAATAAGTATAATAAGATTAAACATAAAGCATCATCAATATCTATTAAAGGCGCCTCTTGGAAAACATTGATTAACAAAAAAGTCGAACCAATATATAAAGTATATAAGGCAAAAGGAACTATTACAAATATAGTTTCTCTAAGAGAAAATTTACTGTTAAAAATAACATTAGTCTTCTTTAAGATGATAAAGACTAAAAACAATAATAGACTGGCAAGCAATTCCCCTAACATATCAAAGCCATATATTAAATCTTTTAAGTATATAAAAACAGAACTAAAATTCAAAAAGCCCATCCCTAAAGTAATAATTGTTAAAACAAAATAGATAGGATGTCTTTTTAAGAGACGTTCTAATTTAGGTTTTTCTTCCTTACTTGGATAAAGAGAAATTAAACATCCAAATAAACTAAAAAGATAACCAATAGCCGAAGTCGCTAAAAAACAAGATATTGCTAAAGGAAACGTCGTGTAATATAGATGTTTAATATTTTTCTTGCTCAATATCAAAACAAGAGGAAATAAAGATACAAGTATAATTAAAACATTTAAGCAAAAAGATACTAATTCAAACCCCTCTAATAATTCTGAAATTAAATTAAGGCCTGTAAATAATGCGATAAATAAAGATAATACCACAAGTATTCTTTTTTTAGTTAAAAGACTCATATAAGGACCTCCCACTATTATTCTACAATAACATATTATCACAAAAATGAAAGAATGCAAAGAAAAAGAAAATGCAAAAAAACATTTTCTATAATTCTTTAATTTGTTTTTCAATGTTTGTAAATATTTCTTCCAAGTACTCGACTGTTTTTCCACCACCTTGGGCGAATGTTGGAGAACCTCCACCATTTCCTAAACTGCGAACAGAAGCACTTTTGACAATCATTCCAGCATTTAGTGGACAAGTACTACGAGATACGAAATTGACATTATCATTATTTACATTAGCAAGTAAAACAAAACTCTTTCCAAGTTCATTAACTAAATTATCAGAAATTGATTTCAATGATGGTACATCAAGATTCTCCGTTTTCATCAAAATGACATTAATACCATTAATTTCTTTTTTCTTATCTAAGAATGAACTTAAATCGCTAACTAAATCTTGTGTTTTAACTTGATTAAATTCTTTTTCAAGTTTACGCACTTCACTTTGAACATATTCTAGTTGATTACGATTGTAAATTATCGCTTGATAAGAAGTCATTGGAACTTGATCTAACATGATATCAAATTTTAAATCAACACCTAATTTTTTAGCCTCATCTAAAATACTTTTAGCTTTATCCATCTGTTTCTTTATTTCCGTAACGTAGTGCTCAACAACTTCGGAAATACTCTTTTCGATTCTTTCGCCAGTAACTGCTTCAATACGATATAAATTACTTCCTTTTGACTCCAATTTCAAAATGGCAATTTTCTTAATATCAGAACTATTTTTTACATGGGTACCACCACATAATTCGATTGAATCACCAATTTTAACAACACGGACGATATCTTTATATTTTTCGGTAAATAACGCCATAGCTCCTAACTTTTTAGCGTCTTCTAATGGCATTTCCGTAATTTCACTATCAACGTTTCTATTTACTCTTTCATTAGCTATTTCTTCAACTTTTAAGATGTCATCTTCACTAATTTTACCAGTAAAGGTAAAGTCAAAACGAAGACGCTCACTATCAACATAACTTCCTGCTTGATGAACATTATCAGATAGAACTTCTTGAAGTGTCTTTTGAATGATGTGAATAGCACTATGGTTAGCAGCAGTACGTTTTCTTTCCTCTTCCATTATCTTCATTTCCACTTCATCTTTTACTTTAATAGAACCTTCAACTAATTCAATCTTATGAAGATGTTGTCCATTAGGAGCTTTGATGACGTCAACTACTTTAGCTTTGAAATTCTTTC
>CANQWJ010000139.1 GCA_947627525.1 uncultured Bacilli bacterium | reverse complement strand
TCATTCCGGTATCAGTTGACCCCGGCATAACATTATTTACTCTAATTCCTCTCTTACCAAATTCAGATGCTACTTTAGCACTGAAATAAGATAAACATCTCTTTGAATACATATAAGCAAAAGTACTAGGACTCTTTGAAGCAAGTTTAGCAATCTTTTCTTGAACATCTTCCCAAGAAGTAGCATAAACCATTTTCTTTTCTTCTTTCATGAACTTTTCCCAGTTTAATCCAGCCGCTGATGTTACATAAAGAATTGATCCACCTTCTTCAATACGCGTATTCAAATAATTATTAGTGATGTAAAAGTTTGCGGTGAAATTACAATTAAAAGTCGTTAAGTAATCTGTTTTTGAACCAGATAAACCAGCATTCCCAAAAAAAGAATAAAATTTATCAGGAATTTGTTTAAAAGCTTCATCAATAGCTTCTTTTTTAGATAAATCACATTTAATAAACTTTTCAATTCCTGTAACTGGACATTCATTCATGTCAATTGCATAAACTTTAGCACCTAGTTCAACTAGTAACTTAGTCGTTTCAAGTCCCATGCCACTAGATGCTCCTGTTATAACACAAACTTTACCTTCATAACCAAAATAATCTTTCATATTTACCTCCAATTATATCTATATTTTTTATATCACAAAAAAGAAACTTTCTCAATATTTTTTACAAATTAAAAACTACATCCTAAGATGTAGTTAATTCTTTAATTATCTGTTCTATTAGTCATTATGTAGTCAGCTCCATAACCAGCATGTTGCTTTCTTAAACTATCACTATCAAGTGAATATACACATACTTTAAAGCCATTATTCTTAATGTTTTGGACACTACTTGATGAAGACACATTAAGAATCATATTAACACTAACAACTCCAGCGCTCTTAAAGGAACTCATATTGCTAACAAACTTACTATAGCCAGAACTATTAGTAATTAAGTACCAATATTTAAC
Organism: uncultured Bacilli bacterium; assembly: GCA_947627525.1. Lineage (GTDB taxonomy): Bacteria > Bacillota_I > Bacilli_A > RF39 > UBA660 > RUG11788. The sequence goes on along the minus strand of CANQWJ010000139.1, from coordinate 2,423 downwards.
ACCTGATGCTCTTCTATTTATTTGATTCATTGTTCCAATATCTGACGTTTGAACAATGACTATATCTTTTAGGTTATTATTACTTATATAGTCGCCCAACGTATTAAGCATTGTTGAATAATTGTAACTCCAACCACTAGAAGCATATTTAATATCAAGAATTGCCTTCATTTTATATTTTTTACATACATTTAAATAATCAACAAATTTAGTAGCACTTCCAGGACCAACATCATGCGCACAATATAAAGTTGAACCGCTCATACGCAAATCACATTCAGCACCATAGAACTTAGCTTGTCCAGCTGCTTCAAATAAAGCAATAGTATTATCTTTATATGGTGGTTGTCCAGAATGCAAAATACTTAATGCATTATAGAACTTACGATAATAACTTAAATCATATTCGGTTGATGTTATCTCTTCTCTTATTTTGGCTATTTCATCCATTCTTTTTTGTCTTTCATCTTTATCAGTAATTTTTCTTATATATTTTTCTGCTTCTACAACAGCTGGCATTGTTTTCTTTTCTTTAGCGATTGCTAAATATTTATCCGCATCTTTTATCAATTGTTCTTCTATTTTTTTAATTTCATCTAACCTAATTTGTCTTTCAGCTTCATCAGTTATTTTTTCAACAGCTTGTTTAGCTTCATTTATTGAAACTCCATCTCTATTTTCTTTAGCGATTGCTAAATATTCATCTGCTATCTCTATTATTCTCGTTTTTATATAATTATTATTAGCATTGACTAAACATTCACCATAACCCATTTCCACATTTGAATTTGCTAAAAGAGAAGTAAATAAACTAACTAATAAAGGTACAAAAAATACACATACACAAGCGATTATTCTCTTAACAGCAATTGAAATATTTCTTTTCATGTCTTTTTCGTTAGTCGCAACAACTGTTTTTAGTATATCAACACCTAAAATTACTATTAACATAATTGGAACAATTATAAATATTATTTTTAAAATTTCTGACACTAGCATTATTGTGCTTAGTACATCTGGATTTTGACAAGCTTCCATATCTATGCACCTCTATATAACAATACATATAAGTATATAATTTTTCTAAAATAAGCATACCAAACTAAAATAACAATATCAATACTAATTTTTAAACAAAATATTGATTTTTTTATTAATATAATTATAATAGTTGGATAAGAGGTGAAGATATGGAAAATATTTTATATTATGAACTTGCAACTGAATATGGACCACTATATATCTATGAGCGTCATGATAGTGATCCAAAAGAACAAAAAGTACCTGAAACGAGAGAATTCTTTACACAAGAAGAAGCAAGAGTAGGATACGGGACGTTATCATTTTTAGGTAACAGTAACTTTAAAACTGTCAGAAGAAATTATGAAGGAATGATAAAAGAAAAATATATGACTGAACTATCTCCATATGAGTTCTTAGATAGGGTTGGAGCATATATTGGAACAGAGGAAGAAATAAACGAAAAAAGAAAAGAAATTTATAGAATTTTTGAAATGAAAGCACAAAACATAGGAAATGATCAAATAATTACTGAACAAAAAAGATTGTCACAAGAACAAAAAGATAGCATTGCAGCTAAAATATTAACTAAATATCTTGCAAAATAACAAAGATATTAAAAATTAAAACTAAAATATAAAAGCTACGTTTTTATTCATAGAAACGTAGCTTTTATTATAAATAAATTTATATAATAATAGAAAAAATATAAATCAAATTACTCTATTTATTTAACAATAAAATAGTTTTAGAATCCATTTCGCCATTATAAAATTTATCTATTACTTTTTTAAAGATAGTTATACTTGAATCAGCATAATAAAATAATGTCATACAAGATTTTAGTTTTAAATCATCGGGATAGCCTAATACTTCTGTTGGATTATTAGTATTTAAATTTAACAATGCTTGGGATATTTGAATTAAATTATTTTTTAAATATTCGTTAGCTAAATATGATTTAGCTTCTTTCAAATCTTCAATACCATAATATTCCGCCATAACACTCGAACCCAATCCTTTAAGTTGTGGAAATATATACCATGACCAATGGGTAAGTTTTTTACCATTTTTAATTTCTTTAAGAGCTATATCATAATCTTTTTCTTGAGCTGTTATAAATCTATCTAAATTATTCATATCATATATTTCCTTTCATATTCAATAAATCAATAACATAATTTGACTTTTTAGTCATCTTTAAATATATGAAATTTTAAAGAAAAAACAACTACATTTTTTGAAATTAGTTGTTTTTGGGAATGTCAAATTTTATATCAGAAACAAACTATCCTACAAAATAGTAAAGTTCGTGTTATTTTCAAATGGCAGGGGATGAGAGAATCGAACTCCCAACAGTGGTTTTGGAGACCATTATTATACCATTTAACTAATCCCCTATG
>CANQWJ010000138.1 GCA_947627525.1 uncultured Bacilli bacterium | reverse complement strand
CTATTTTTTAGTTTTTTTCTTGCGGGAATTGCTTCTCTAATCATCAAAAACTATTTTTCTAATATTGAATTTAGAGTAGTCATCTATCCAGCTTATTTAATTGTCTCTTTGGTCTTCTCTGTGATAATGATATTCTTATCAGCTTTAATACCAGCTTTTAAATCGAGTCATGTTTCACCACTAGAAGCGATTAGATTAAATAATGAGACTAAAATAAAAAAGAAGATATTTAAAAAGAATAGTAGTAATCTTTTAGGTGAAGAATATACTTTGGCACATAATAACATAAGTAGAAATAAGAAAAAGTATAGAAGTGCTAAAATATCCTTAATAATAAGTATTATTCTCTTCATGGTAATAGGTGAATTTATTCATGTTACGATTGATGAAATAGAAGAGTATGAGCCAGAAGAATATCCAATTAGTCTCTACGTTGAAGATAGTCCTAAGGGAAAGAGTTTAGTTAAAGAAGTTATTTCTTATGGTGAAGTTGATAAGTATCTAGTCGCTCGCTTTTTAGATGCTGATATTCCTTATGAAAAAGGTTATTTTACTGAAGAATATCTAAATTATCGAAAAAGTAGTTCTAGTGCTTATGTTAGTGTTAATATTGTCTCTTATGATCAAAAGAATTATAATGCTTTAAAGAAGAAATATAAACTTAAAGATGATGTCATCTTTGTCGGAAAGAATTATTCATATTTTGTTGATGGTGGCAAAGATAAAAAAACTATTCCTTTGTGGAAAGATGGTATTAAAACCATTGACTTATATGATGTTAAAACTGTTGAGAATCCTAATTTTACGTCATCTAAAGATCGCTATATATATGAGTATGACATCAATAATCCATATTATACTTTAGATAATTTATATTTTGTTGAAGATGAAGATATTGATGATTTAATTGTCGTCTCAGAAGATTATTTTGATCGTTATAAAGAAGTGGCCTTTAAGTATCAGAGTTATTATATGGGATATTTCATTCGTATGGATTCTAAAAAATATCGAGCTTTGGACGATAGAATTAAACAACTTGAAAGTAACAATATTGAGATTAGTAATTATACTAATGAATTAGTTGAAAATGAGGATCTTTATCGTATGATTTATGGTATAAAAGCAGGTATTTATGCCTTCCTTGGATTCATTATCTTAATTGCTATTACTAATGTCATTAATACGATTAATACAAGCATTGATCTTCGAAAGAGAGATTTTGCAGTTCTAAAGAGTATTGGTCTATCAAATAAATCATTTAATAAGATGTTATTTTATGAAGGTTTAGTTCTTGGAACTGATTCTTTGATATTAGGTCAAATACTTGCGAATTCTTTAATCTTCATCGTATTATTCACTATCTATTCTAATGGAGATAAGATAACTTATCCATTTACTTATTTAATCATTTCCATCGTTGGTGTTTACTTGATAGTATTCTTAACTATCTATTTAGCTTCTCGTAAAGTAAAAAGAGCTAATATCATTGAAACAATTAGAAATGATAATGTTTAAAAATAATTAATTATTGTTGAAAAAATATTGTTTTAATAGTACAATAAATAACTATGTGGGAGAAAAGCGCTATGAAAAAGTATGTATTAAATATAATATTTTTGTTAACACTAGGTACATTTTTATTAAACTTTGGTTTTAAAGATAAATTATACAATTCTATAAATTTTAGTGGTATTAAAGATACAAAGAATGTTTTGGAAAATAAGAGTGTTTTATTTGCTGGTGATAGTATAACTAAGGCCGATGCTGATAAAGAATTTCATGATGGTTGGGCTTCGCGCGTTGGTATTATGAATTTTATGAAATGGAAAAATGTTGGTGTTAATGGGGCAACGATTGCTAAGACAAAAAAGCATATTTTAGATCAAATTGTTGATAATAAAAGTGCAAAGTATGATTATATTATTCTTCAAGGTGGTATTAATGATTTTATACATAAGAGTTATAATATAAACCTTGGTGAAATAACTACTGGTTTTGAAGTTGAGAAGTTTGATGATAGTACTTTTGCGGGTGGATTAGAAGAATTATTTTATTACACTAAAAAGTATTATCCAAATGCTAAAATAGGATTTATTATTACTTATGCAGTTCCAAAAAAGAAAGGAACTGAAGATCGCCGTCCTCAAGTTGCTTTAACTAAGAAGATATGTGATAAATGGAATATATCATATTTGGACTTATATGATGGTCAAGTTGAAAGAAATGGTAAAATAATTTCTTTTCGTGAATTATTAAAAGTTGAAACAGGGGAATATTTTAGAGATAAAGATCCAAAAGATGTTCATCTAAATAGTATTGGTTACAATATTATATCAAAATATATTTCTAATTGGATGAAAACACTATAAAGACAAATTGTGTTAATTAAAACTAATAATTATTCCTTTTTCTTTTATATTATTTATCTTTATGTTATTGTTATATTGGATATATTTAGAATAATGTGGAGGTATAAATATGGATAAAGAGCCTAATGATAAGTTTATTAATTGGGTAAGTGAAAAGATTCCTTATTGTGGTGAATTAGGAAAAGATGAACTTGAGGAATTAAACAAATTATATCAAGAAGTTGAAAGAAGTACTGAAATTGAACGTCGTACTTTAGTTAATGGTCTTAATAATAGAGCTGGTGTTGACTATGCTAATGACTTTGAAAAGGCATCAGCAAGACGTGTTGAATGTCAACAACGTTTCTCAGATTATTTAGGAAATCTTGATAAAACTCATGGTTATGATCGTTCAGAAGTTACTGAAGAAGGAAAACGTTATTAATTTAAAAATGAATTTTAATAATTCATTTTTTTTAACAAAGAAATAGTTATTTATGATATTATATTAACGAATAAATTTTAGGAAGTGGGAAATTATATGAATAGAGTTGTTTTAATAAAATACGGAGAATTAACTACTAAAAAGGGAAATCGCAAATTCTTTGTCAATACTTTATACGCTAATATTAAAAATAAATTAAAGGGTTTAAATGTTAAAATTCATAAAGATATATCAAGAATGTATATTGAGTTTTCGGATGAAGAACTTGATGAAGTATTAAAACGTATCAATAATATTTTTGGAATTCATGAATATGTTGTTGCGTATATTGTTGATTCTGATGTTGAAACAATTAAAGAAAATGTTTTAAGAGTTATGAAAGATCTTTCTTTTAAGACTTTTAAAGTTGAAACAAAACGAAGTGATAAACGTTTTCCTATTCATAGTCTTGATTTTTCTAGACAACTTGGTGGTCTTATCTTAAAGAATATTCCTGATATTAAGGTTGATGTAAGAGATCCTGAAGTATTATTAAATGTTGAAATTAGAGAATATCATACTTATATCTATACGAATCATTATGAAGGCCTTGGAGGATATCCTAATGG
>CANQWJ010000137.1 GCA_947627525.1 uncultured Bacilli bacterium | reverse complement strand
CTTATAATCTTGCTGCTTTATCTTCTATCAAAGAGGAGGTCGTTGATAAGGAATCTCTTGCTTTATACATTTTAAAAATTATGTATCGTTTATACCCAGAACGTCTAAATGAGCGTTATGGTATTGAACAAATAGATTTTTCTGATATTGTTTCAACTCTTGATACTATTGCCATTAAAAGAGGTGCCCTTTTAAAAGGTGGGGAAAAGGACTATGATAAAGTCTATTCCCTAATTATTCGTGATTTAAAAGAAAATCTTTTAGGAAAAATTACTTTTGATCGTTTTGAAGAAATATAAAAATATTTCTTTTTTTATGTCGACTTTTGTTATCTTTAAAGTTATAATTATATTATTGGAGGGTAATATGAAAGAGTTAAAAAAGATTTTAAATAAAACAACTGATGCAATATATAATTTACTAGAAAAAATATCAAAAGCAATTAATAAAAAGGATAATGCCCATGTCATAAAAACTATTATAAAAGTAATTATCTTATTTTTAATTTATATGGTTCTAGGTTGGATAGCTGATGGAATTGTTTCCATTGGTAAGAGTATTATTTATCAAGTTGGTATGACTGGACGTTCCCTTTTGAGTAGTATTTGGACAGTAGTAGTTAACTTTACTTATTTTTTATTTGTTGTCGTTTCGTTATATAAACTTACAGAAATGGCTCAAAAAGATAAAGAATTTATTACTTTGTCAAAGGATAGTAAGAAAGATCAAAATGCTAAAAAACGTGTTTTCTTAACGATAGAAAACGTTATTAAAGTACTAGGAACAATTATCCTTATTCCTATTTTTGTATTAGATATTGCGATGTTATTCATTTTAGGTATAATGTTTGGATATCTTCGTCAAAATATTTATTTAATTGGATTATTTATTATTGTCATTGGCTTAATCTTATTCTTTACGGGTATCATTTTCCTAATAAAGACTTTATTATCTCCTTGGAAAAATGCCTTTAAAAAATATGTATATCTAGTTATTCTAGCAGGTATTTTAATAGCGGGAGGAAGTATTACTACTTTATTTGAAACTAAAAATTATAAGACAGTTGATGCTTTGACAAACGATTTTACTAATTCGACTTTTGAATATCAATATAAAATGTATAAGGGATTAGACTATGTCATTACTAATAATGGAAAAGATTCCTATATGAATTTAGTTGTTGATGATGATTTAGGAAGTTATTTAGAAATTGTCATTCTTCATGCGACGACTAATGAAGTAAAAACTAATATTAAACAAATTGATAATAAATTAAAAATTGGATACGAAGAAGAATTAAATTTAGGTGCTAACGACTTTGAAAAATTATTAAATTTTGGAGTGAGTTGTATCCAAGAAAAAACACTTTACAATTATAATTTACTGAAATATGCTAAAATAGAGGTTCATGTAAGTAGTGAATATGCTAAACAGATTAAGTTCGTTGGTGGAAATGGAAAAGAGTATAGTCCCTATGAAAGAGATAATTGATAATCACAAATATGAAAGAGAATTATATAAAAAAGGTGTAAAACTAATTGCGGGAGTTGATGAAGTAGGGCGTGGTCCCTTAGTTGGTCCAGTTGTGACAGCTTGCGTTATTTTACCAGTTGATTACCATTTAGAAGGTCTTACTGATAGTAAAAAATTAACACCTAAAAAACGTGAAAAATTTTATGATATTATCATGCAAGATGCCATAAGTGTAAGTATTGGTTTACGTGATGAAAAAGTTATTGATGAGATAAATATTTATGAAGCGACAAAAGAAGCCATGTATGAAGCTATTAACAATTCAAAAGTAAAACCAGAACACGTTTTAATCGATGCGATGAAATTAGAAAAATTAGACATTCCATCGACTTCTATTATTAAAGGTGATTTAAAAAGTATTACGATTGCGGCTAGTAGTGTGATTGCGAAAGTGACGAGGGATCGCATGATGGTGGAACTTGACAAGAAATATCCAGAATATGGTTTTAAAAAGAATATGGGATATGGAACCAAACAACACATTGAAGCTATCGAAAAATATGGAATTATTGCTGAACATCGTAAAACTTTTCGACCTGTTACGGAACATTTAGATCATTTATATCACAAATAAGAAGAGAAATCTTCTTTTTTTATGTTATTATATATTTAGAGGAGGTAGGATTATGGTCGTAAATGTATTAGTTGAATTATCAAATAAGAATATTGATAAAACTTTTGATTATTTAGTTCCACCTCAATTAGAAGAAAAAATAGCTATTGGTAAAAGAGTAACTGTTCCTTTTGGTAAACAAATTCTTGAAGGTTTTGTCTTAGATACAAAAGATAATAATTTTAAGGATTTAAAAGAAGTTATCGATGTCGTTGATGAAGATGTCGTCTTAACTCGTGAGCTCTTAGAATTAGGAAAATTTGTAAGTAATAAAACTTTATCAACACTAATTTCAGCATATCAAATAATGTTACCTAAAGCTTTAAAAGCTAAAAGGGGAACAAGTATTAATAAAAAGATGGTTAAATATGTTGTTCTTGGTAGTTTATCACCAGAGAAATTATCATCTAAACAACAAGAAGTTTATGATTATGTTTTAGAAAATAAAAAAGTCAAAAAAGAAATCTTAAATAGTCTTTCTCTATCAAGTACTAATACTCTAATTAAGCATAATATTTTAAAAGAAGTATTAGAAGAAGAGTATCGTCTTGATAATGATTATGATGTCGTTAAAAAGTTTCCTTTAACTCCTGATCAAGAAAAAGTCGTTAATGATGTAATGAATGAAAAAGAGAAAAATATTTTTCTTCTTCATGGTGTTACAGGTTCTGGTAAAACGGAAGTCTATATGGAAATTATTGAAAAGATGTTAGATCAAGGTAAGACGAGTATTGTCTTAGTTCCCGAAATATCTTTAACACCGCAAATGGTTGAACGTTTTACCAAAAGATTTGGTAAAAGAATTGCGATTCTTCACAGTCGTTTATCCGATGGGGAAAAGTATGATGAGTATCGTAAAATTGCCAGGGGTGAAGTTGATATTGTCATTGGGGCAAGAAGTGCTGTTTTTGCACCTCTTAAAAATATTGGAGTAATAATTATTGATGAAGAGCATTCTTCAAGTTATAAACAAGAGAATACTCCAAGATATAATGCAATTGATGTTGCTAAAGTAAGAAGTAAAACACATAATTGTCCACTTATTTTAGGTAGTGCTACTCCAACTATTGAAAGTTATACTAGAGCTAGACTTGGCATATATAAATTATTGGAATTGAAAAATAGAATTAATAATAAATTACCTATTGTAGAATTAGTAGATATGAAAAAAGAAATAAGAAAGGGAAATAGAATTATATCAAATTCTTTAAAAGAAGCTATAATAGAGTGTTTAAATAAAGGTGAGCAGGTTATTTTA
>CANQWJ010000136.1 GCA_947627525.1 uncultured Bacilli bacterium | reverse complement strand
CAAGCAGCACTTCCCCCACTTGATCCACCCGCAACTTTTTGAACATCCCAAGGATTATGAGGTGCTCCAAAATAACTTGTTTGACTAGTAGAACCCATCGCAAACTCATCCATATTTGTCTTACCAACGATAATCATATGGCAATCATTTATTTTTTCAACGACAGTCGCATCATAAATAGGAATAAAATTATCAAGAATATGTGAAGCACAAGTTGTACGTAAATCCTTAGTTACAATGTTATCTTTAACGGCAATAGGAATTCCAAAGAAAAGATTATCAACTTCTTTATCTTCAAGTTCTTTAGCCTTTGCAATCGCACGATCTTTATCCAATGTTATAAAAGCATTCAAGTCTTTTCTTTCTTCAATACGATCAAAAGCCTCTAATACTAAATCTAATGGTTTAATCTTCTTTTCTTTTAATAATTTATTTATTTCAACAATACTTAAATCTAAATACTTACTCATTAATCATCACCGGAACTTCCACAAAATTACCATTGCTTGAAGGAACATTCTTCATTATTTCCTCAGGATCTAACATCTCTCCCTGTTCATCTTCACGACAGACAGTCTTCTCTTCAACAGGCGCAATTAACCTATCTTCATTAGTAAGTTTTACTTCTTTAATCTTATCTACATCGTCCAATAATTGTTTCAATTGAACTTGATACTTTTCTATTTCTTCCTCAGTAACATTAATACGCGCAAGACGAGCAACATGTAAAACTTCTTGCTTTGTCAATCTATCACTCATAAATTCCTCCTGTAAATAATTAATTCCTAATAATTATATCAAAAATAATTAAAATTTCCTAGTTATTATACACAATTAAACAAAAAAAGAAAGACTCTAAAAAGTCCTTCCTTCTCTAATTAATCAAACATCCAGTTTGATAATACCATTATATGCACAATTAAAGAGTTTTAATCATCGTTTTAACAGTTTCTCTATTTTTTGATGCTATTTCAACATCATTAGTACTTGGTCTAACAACTGGATCCCTAAATAATGAAGGCTGTTCACAAGAAGATTTCGCCATTTCTGAAAGACCAACCGTTAAAACGTCAGCAATACTAAATGGATATTTATCAGATAATCCACGATTTCTAATCTCTGTCTGTTCTGCTTCTACAAAAGTTGCAACACATTTATGACCTTTCTTAGCTAATAAATCATCACTAATCAATTCCGGATTTTGTGCTACTACATCTAGTATTTCTAATCTAACAGAATCTAAATGTCCTAAAGTCTCATCACGACTAGCACTCAATTCACTAATTTGTTGATTTACGTAACTCTTTCCACTACTACTTAAAAAGCCCTTCTTTTTCTCTAATCTCTTAATTGCTCTATTATATGACTCTACTTGTAATTTACTAACTTCTAAAAAAACAGATAAATCTCTTTTTGCTTTCTTTGTTTCCATTTTAATCCCCCTAACAAAGTACGACTATTATAACACATTTGCCCTAAAAAAGCAATCACCAAACAAATTAATGAAAAAAATGGAGTGTATAAAATAAAAGAGATATTCAACGGGTCTAATTCCCGCCAAACATCTCTTGTTAATAAAAATATATCACTAATTAAGCAATAAAGTCAAAAAAAGAAACATCTCTCCAACGAGTGATGCCATAATGGCCTCAAACAATACGTCCGAAGCGATTGGAGCACTTGTTTCTTATACCGGTAATGGTATCACAACTAATTTAAAAAGTCAAATTGTGCCATTACCCACTAATAATATGCAAGAACTAGAAAAAATAACTATGATAATTTAAATAGTGAACAATTTATAGAAAATAAACTAAAAATCAGTCAATGCTAATCAAAAATGTTATAATACCATTAAAGAAATAATTAAAACTAATTCAACAAAAAAGATACTTTTTGTATAACAATGTTAAAAAATTGAAATATTAGTAAGGAGGATTTATGACCGATAAAGAAATAGAGTTAACTCAATTGATGATAGAAACAGGAATGAACAAATATACAATAGTCGGGGTTCTAAAGGTATTAGAAACGGAAGAACAGATTTAACAAACAATCGATTATATAATACGATACAAGAAAATGATAACAGACCATCAGTTGAGACAAGCGATTGTATACGAAATAGCACCACCAAAGGACTAGATAACAGTTCTTTTTTTAAATTGTAATAATTTAATATACTAAAATAATTTTTTTCATTTATTCTAAAATTTGTTCTTCTTCTTTTTCTAGATTTCTTTCAAAAACAGTAAGTTTTTCTTTATTATCACAAATGGCTAATAAAATATTAGATGTATCTTTATAACCTAAGTTTTCTAATCTTTTTAAGAGCCATTTCTCATCTTTATTGATTTCTTTTAAATTATTAATCATAATATTGCCATCAATTATTAAATTCGCAACTAATCCATTACGATCGACTTTTAATTTCATATCTGATGGTGTAACTGGAACATATTTACTTTTAGGTAAGAAACTTATTTTACCATTAGCTTCCATTATGGCATATTCAATTTGACTTAAATCATAATAACCATTAATGCGTGCTTCTTGTAATAATTCATTGACATCAAACTTAGATTTTTTTAAAGCTTTCTCAATAAGTTTTCCTTTCGCAATGACAACAATTGGTGTTCCAATAATAAAACGTCTTAAAATAATACTCTTTTCAGTTAGAAAGGACACTAACACTGAAACAGAACAATAAACAACCATTACCATTATGCCACCCCAAAAATCCGTATCCATATTTGTTGATATTTCCGCAGCAACACTACCAATAGTTATTCCTATGACATAATCAAATAAATTTAATTGACTAATTTGTTTACGACCTAAAAGTTTTGTTAAAAAGAATAAGATTAAAATAGATAATAGCGATTTCCAAATAACATTTAAAAAGTCCATAATATCACCACTAATATTATGAACTTTTATTTTTAACTTAAACCTATGATTTCACCATTTTCATCTAAATCGATTTTTTCATAATTAGGTACTTTTGGTAATCCTGGCATCTTTATAGTTGTACCCATTAAAATGGTAATAAAGCCAGCACCACTATATAGTTCAACATCGCGAACATTAATATCATAATCTTTGGGATAACCTAATTTTTTAGGATCATCACTGATGGAATATTGCGTTTTAGAAATACAAACTGGAAGATGTGATAATGAAAGTTTTTTTACCTCTTCTATTTTTTCTTTGGCAACATCGGAATATATAACTTTACCAGCATGATATATTTCTTTGCATAGTTTTTCTATTTTTTCTTCAATTGTTAAAGAGTCTTCATATAAAAGTTTGAATTCATTTTCTTTTTCGCAAGTGCGACATACTTCTTCCGCAAGACTAATTGAACCTTTTCCACCTTCGATAAAACTATCACTAACAACAAAAGGAAGGTCATATTTAGAACAGAATTTTCGAACAAGTTCTATTTCTTCTAAAGTATCACTAG
>CANQWJ010000135.1 GCA_947627525.1 uncultured Bacilli bacterium | reverse complement strand
CATCAGGTAATCCTGTCAACAACCCAACGTGACGTGCTGTTCTTATTTCCTTAGTATAAGCATCAAACACACCCTGATTATGTGTTTTGCGGAACTCATTAAAATATTTATCAACAGTTGGATCTAGTTCATAATTATATGCCTTTAACTCATCATAAACCATTCTAATACCACCATAAGGATTAACCATTCTTTTAAGTGGGGCATCAGTTTGTAAACCAACGATGACATCATCATCTTCAGAAATATATCCAGCTTCAAAATTATTAATTCCTGACATATGCACTGTATCAATATCTAATACATGCTTTTTTCCCTCTTCTAAAATTAATTCTTCATAACGATTTAATACTCTTTGCGTCTTTTCTGTTGGACCAGCTAAAAAATGTTCATCACCTGTATATGCTTTATAGTTGTTTTGTATAAAGTTACGAACATTTATCTCTTTTGTCCACTCACCATCATTAAAACCTTTCCATTCTTCTCTCATATGAAATTACCTCCTAAGTCTATTCTATATAATAATACCACATTTACTTTTTATTTACTACGAACTTAAAAACTTTACATATTTATTATGTATAACTTTACACAAAATTATCACTAATTTTACATTATTTATTTTAGTTTTCAATTTACCAAATTAAATTTACTACACAACATTTTATGTGCTATAATATGATAAGAAGATGGAGGATGTTATGGAAGAAAAGAAAGATAAAAATGACAAAATAACAAAAGCCGATTTAAATGATATTGACTTAAATGTAATTTGGGAAGATAAACCTAGTGGTCTATGGCAAAGATTTTTAACACAAATACATCTTAATTTTACTACTTACCAAATAACTAAAGATGAATTAATAATTATTACTGGTTTCTTTAAAAGACACCTAAATTCTTGTGAATTATACTTACTAAAAGATCCTGACTTAACCGAAAATCTATATCAAAGACTTTTAAATATCAGTACCATCTCTGTAAAAGTAGATACACATACGCAACCTAACGTCCCTGAACGCATCATTAGAATTAAAAATATTAGAAACGGACAAAAGGTACGAAAATTATTAAGAGACGCTATCGAAAAAGATGTTACAGAAAGAAAAATAACTTACTTTGATAAAGTATAAAAAGAGAACTTAACAAAGCTCTCTATTTTTATTACATTTCTATTTTCTGAATCACATCTAAGGCATCATCTTCAATTACTTTAGAATTATCATTTGATAAAACTAACAAAATTCTTAAACACTCTCCATTATTTTTATAAATAAAATAACTTTTTCCATAATAACTACTGTCAACATCACTTCTAAAATCACTTGTTAAATAATAATAATCTGTGTCACTCATCTTTTTTATTTCTGACATTATATTTGTATATGTTATTTCTTCATCATTTGTAAATGCATTAAGATATTGTAAATACAAATCATTTCTTTCATCAATATTATCCATGTTAACTTGCAAATCAACTACTTCTTCATCAAATATTAAATAAGCATCTCGTCCACCATGATATCGCAATATAAAACTATCATCACCTTCATCCTTGTATCTACCCCATTTTTTATTAGCATACGTAACTACATAATTATTAGTTTCATATCTTATGATTTTATTACTAAAATTAAAATTAGCAATTATTGATGCTGAAATTAGCGCTAAAACAACACCTATAAAAATAATTATGTTTGCTGTACTTTTCTTATCATTATTATCACTATCATTTTGGTTTAAATACATACCACAACTAGGACAAGGTTTGTTGATATCTTTTATTGCGGCCCCACATTTTTCACAATGATACATAACTATCACCTACTACAATATAAAAATACCATAATTTCTTTAAAAAATAATTACTATTTTCAAAATATTATGAACATTTACATTATAATTTACAAACTTTTTCTACTTCAACCAATGCAAATTACTTTTATCAGCACCCCATGGATAATTTAAGAGTTGACTATCATAATTGTCAATAACAATTTCTTCTAAATATGAATTATTTGCAAAAGCATCAATAGCTACTTCCTTTATATTATTTGATAGATAAACCTCAACTAAATAGTTATCTTTAAAAGCAGCATTACCAATTTTTGTAACAGTCTTAGGTATGTCAATGGCAACAATATTATTAGCAAAAAAACTTTTATCGCCAAGAACCAAGAGTTTTTTACCATTCTTAGTTTCTGGTATTACAACACTACTTCTATTTTTTCCACCATAACTGATTATTTCACTATAATCAATAATGCTATCACTATTTACCCTGTAAAAAAAAGCATTATTATCATCTAAACTATTATCATTAAAACATCCATCACCAATAATTGTATTTTCATTCATTTTAATCGTTCTTATATCATTGTGCATGAAGCTTCCCTCACCTATTTTTTTTACACTAGATGGGATAATCAAACTATTAATTTGATTATTTGCAAATGAATAATTGCCTATTTCAACAATCGTATTAGGAATGACAACATTTTCTATTTTTAAATCATTAAAAGCATAATCACCAATTTTCGTAATCGTAACACCATTTATTATCCTAGGAATTGAAACATTACCTCCTTTTCCTAAATATTTAATAATAGTTTCACCATTAACTTGAAAATCATCTATTGTTAAAAATGCATTTTCACTTTTTTGATGATATATAAAACTTTTTATAGAAAACATAAAAAACAATAAAATAATAATAACTATAAATACATATAACTTTTTATTCATACTACATTAAATGAAAAGACACATTAAAAAATTCTAATAAATTATATATACATAAAATTTAAAAAAGTGCTAAGTATAATATGTGAAAGGAAGAATTTTATGAAAGATAAAAATGAACTATTAGAGTATATCTATCAAACAACCGATATGGGTAAAAAGAGTTTAGAAGATTTATTAAATGCTTTAGAAGGAAAAGATAATAAAATTAAAGCTGTTGTTGAAAAACAAATGAAAGAGTATGAAAAGTATTATGTTGAAAGTGAAAAACTTTTAAAAAAGAATAAAATAAAGCCTAAAACCAAAGGTCCTATGTCAGAAATGATGAGTAAAATGGGAATTAATATGAATGTTATGAAAGACAATAGCGACTCTAAAATGGCAGAAATGATCATTCAAGGATTAACGATGGGAATAATTGAAATGGAAAAGAAAATTAAAGATTATAAAGATGAAGTTGACAAAGATATCATTAAACTTGCCAAAGATGTCTTAAAGTTTCAAGAAAAAAGTATTGACGAAATAAAAGAATTCATTTAAAAAAAGATCTCAATGGATCTTTTTAATTTTTTATACAATTATTCATCAATTGAAATATTACTTTGTATGTTTCTCCATAATAATGAATACCATCACCAGTCTTAAATGTACTAGCTATTTGACTATTAACATCACAATATGTGAAATTTGGTAATTTAGAAATACCTGGTTTAATAATTGCATTAAATTGATTAACGGACACATTACTATATGTGTATCCACCATAACCAGAACGGACATCGCCTTTAATTGGATTAACAGATGATATTATAATCTTGTGTCCACTCCATTCACTTGACAATTTT
>CANQWJ010000134.1 GCA_947627525.1 uncultured Bacilli bacterium | reverse complement strand
CGTTATGCCCGCAGCCATTGCTTCGATTACTGTCAATCCTTGCGTTTCCGTTTTAGAAGCTGTTACAAAGATATCCGCAAGTTGATAATAATTAGGCATTTCTTCATATGGCACTTTACCAACTAAAATGACCTTATCATCAAGTTTTAATTTATGAATTAATTCTTTATAACTATCCATATCTGGACCATCACCAATGATCATTAGACGAACATCTTTATTATGTTTTATAATATCGCGATGGTTTTCAATTAAAAATTCAATATTCTTTTCTTGTGCAAGGCGTCCAACAAAAACAATGATTTTTTCATCTTTTAAAATTTGATATCTTATTTTTAATTCACGCACTTTTTCTTTATCAACATTTTCAATGTAGAAACGATCAACATCAATCCCTGTTGGTACGATGTGAATATTTTTATCAACTTCATATTTTTCTTTAAATAAATCATAGGCTTTCTTAGTTGGAACTATTAATTCATTAGCCGTTTTATCACAATAGAAAAGAGTTAGATATTCCACAATCTTTTTACTAGGTTTATCAAAATAACCCTTTGTTATGTAATGGATATAATCTTCATACATCGTGTGATATGTATGAACTAATGGAATATTAAACTGCTTAGCAATTATTCTAGCAAATGTTCCAACACCAAACTCCGTATGAGAGTGAATGACATCTAAACGCCAATTTTTAATAGTATTAATAGCTTTAACGGGATAAATTCCTGTTAGACGATAATCATTTATACCAATAGGAATACCAGGAATTCTAATAATAGTGTCATCTTCTTCAAATTTATAATGCATATCTTCATTATTAACAGTAACTATAAAAACCTGATGTCCTTTCTTTTCAAGAGCATTTTTTAACATCAAAACACTAGTAGATACACCATTAACATAGGGAGGATATGTATCCGTAAATAAACCTATTCGCATTCTTTTTCAACTCCTTTAAACGTATTGAAAGTAATTGAACCAATAATAATAGCTAAATAATATGTGATTGAACGCCATACTATTAGAACAGCACTTAAACCAGATCCCGTAATGAAATTACCAAAGAATTGTAAGAAACCATATTCAATTCCACCACTACCACCAGGAATAGGTACAAAAGCCCCAATAATACTTACATAAGCACAGCATACATAAACAGCTGTTACTGTTACTAAATCACCATAACCTAAAGCATATATGACAAATAATGGTGTTAAATAATAACACAATAAACCAAGCATATTAAATAAATATCCTTTAAAAATTAATAATTTATTTTGTCGTAAAATAACAGCACTCTCATTAAATTCTTTTAATCTTCTTTTCCAATTATCGATAGTCTTTTCTTTATTTTTAACTATTTTTAATTTAGAGAATAAGACGATTACTTTATTGACGACAAAACTATTAAATTTCTTTGAAAAACTTACAAATAGTAATCCTAATCCAACTAAAGTATTAATAATAAAACCTAGAATAGTTAAATCACGCAATAAAGGATTATTTTGTAAGAAATGAAATTGATAGTTTAAAAGAACGGCAATTACGCCATGAGTAATTAAGGCCATTTGATAGAGAATGAAATCTTGAACAATGATATTAGTACTGTGAGCAAGTTTAATTCCACTCTTATTTAACATATATACTTGCATGGGTTGACCACCGGATGCAAAAGGAGTAATCCCATTAAAGAATTGGGTTATAGTTATTTGCTTGAATATTTGTCTTACTTTTATTTTTTCACGATATTCTCTAACGATATTGTGGAGAGCAAGGGATTTAAAAAACCAATATGATATAGTGAAAAGAATACCAATAGCGATAAACCAAAGATTAGCTTTACTCATCGTAGCGACAATTTCACTAAAATCATCTTTAATAACAAAGAACAATACTACAATTGTAATTAATAGTAGTATTATTCCATTTTTTTTAATATTTTTCATTATTATTTTTCAGGAATACAAGCAATTCCAGGAAGAACTTTTCCTTCCATATATTCAAGTGTTGCTCCGCCACCAGTAGACGCATGCGTTACTTTATCTTTATAACCTAATTGTCCACTAGCTGCAACAATGTCCCCACCACCTAAAATGACAGTAGCACGAGATGATACTAATACTTCTAATACCTTTTTAGTACCTTCTGTACATTTAGAAAATTCATAAACACCTAATGGTCCATTCCAAAAAATGGTTTTAGAACTATTTATAATACTTGCGAATAATTCAACTGTTTTAGGACCAATATCTAAGCCCATCTCATCATCTTGTAGGCTTGCAACATCAACATAATGATTTTCAGCATCATTATTAAATTCTTTAAAAGCATTAACATCAACTGGTAAAATGATTTTTTCAGGATAAGTTTCAACCATCTTTTTAGCAAACTCTAAACTCTCTTCATCAAGAACTGATTTACCAGTATTAATTCCTTTAGCTTTTAAGAAAGTGAACGCCATTCCACCACCAATTAAAATATGGTCAGCTTTTGTAACTAAGTTCTCAATGACACCAATCTTATCTGATACTTTACTTCCACCAAGAATTAAAGTAAATGGTCTTTCTGGATTATCTAACTTTGCAAGTTCTGTTAATTCTTTTTCAACTAAGAAACCAACACCCGTAGGTAAAAGACTAGCAAGTCCAACGTTTGATGCATGCGCACGATGTAATGTTCCAAAAGCGTCATTGATAAAGATTTCCCCAAGACTAGCCCAGTATTTAGCAAGTTCTGGATCATTGCCACTTTCTTTTTTACCATCTAAATCTTCATATCTTGTATTTTGAACAAGAACGACATCGCCTGGATTCATTTCTCTAACAGCCTTTTCTAATTCTTCACCACGCGTCTTATCAATGAACTTAACTTCTTTTCCTAAAAGTTCACTCAATCTAACAGCTACTGGTTGAAGATTGTTCTTTATTAGATCTGCTTCTTCTTTAACACGACCTAAGTGTGAGAATAAAATTACTTTAGCATTATTATCTAAAGCATACTTAATAGTAGGTATACTTGTAACAATACGATTGTCATCTGTAATCTTCCCTTCCTTCATAGGTACGTTAAAATCGCATCTAATTAAAACACGTTTATTATTTAAATCAAAATCTCTAATACTTTTTTTCATATCATATCTCCTTATTTTCCTAAATCAATTATATCACACATTTAAAAAAAGTAGATATCTCTATCTACTTTATGACATTATTTAACACTTTATTTATTAATTAAATATTTAGCAGTTCTAACCATTTGATATGAATAACTCATTTCATTATCATACCAAGCAACTACTTTAACTAATTGTTTTCCATCAACATCTAGAACACTTGTTGATAATCCATCTACTAAAGCTCCACATGAAGCACCAATGACATCACTTGAAACAATTGGATCATCAGTATAATTAAGAGTTTCATTAACACTATTCTTTAAAACAGCATTAATTTCTTCAACTGATGTATTTTTATTAAGTTCAAGAACTAAGTCAATAACTGATCCCGTTGGTACTGGTACACGCATAGCCGTTCCTTCCATTCTTCCATTTAATCTAGGAAGTACTTTACCAATTGCTGATGCTGCTCCAGTTGAGGCTGGAACGATGTTAGCTGCGGCTGCTCTTCCACGACGAG
>CANQWJ010000133.1 GCA_947627525.1 uncultured Bacilli bacterium | reverse complement strand
CATCGCCGTAATTGTATCCATTCCTAATTCATCTACTGTTTTATCTTTATTAGCATTAATCATTTTATATAAAATATTTTTGTACCAATAAGCAAAACATACATAAAGATTAGTCATTGAGAAAGCTGTACCACTAATAAAGCGTTTAAATTGTTCAGGATCTTGCGCTATTTCCATTAGTTCTTTTTCAGATAGTGTTGCTAATTTCTGTTTTGATTCAAAAACCAATCTAATTAGTTTTCTTTCTTCCACCCTTTTTACCTCCACTAGTCAAATTATCATATATATCAGTATAACAATCTACAAGAATAAAATCTATATCTTTTTTTATTTCTTCTGGTATTTCTGATAAATCTTTTTCATTTTCATGAGGAATAAAGATCTTTTTCATATGGGCTCGATGTGCACCAATAATCTTTTCTTTTAAACCACCGATTGCTAAAACTTTACCACGAAGCGTTATTTCACCTGTCATGGCAACATTAGAAGGAATTTTTAAATTTTTGAATAAACTGACTAACGCTGTTGTTAGACTAACACCGGCACTAGGGCCATCTTTTGGAACAGCTCCTTCTGGAACATGAATATGAATATTGTTTTCATTTAAAATTTTAGCATCAATACCAAATTTTTCGGCATTAGCCTTAATGTAACTAAAAGCAATTTTAGCTGATTCTTGCATAACTTCACCAAGCGAACCAGTTAATAATAATTCACCTTTTCCTTTGTACAATGTTGTCTCAATTGGTAAGATATCGCCGCCAAAGCGCGTATAGGCAAGCCCATTAACAACACCTACTCGTCCTAAATTTTCATTATTGTGATAAAAATATTTTTCATTTCCTAAATAATCAACAATATTTTTATCCGTAATCTCATATTTTTGTTTAGATTTATTGACAACGATATCTTTAACAATTTTACGAATGATCGTTGCAAGTAGACGTTCTAGTTCACGAACACCACTTTCTTTTGTGTAACTACGAATAACTCCTAAAATGGCATCATCCGTAAAAGTGACACGTTTTTTATCAACACCATGTTCCTCTAATAAATTAGGAATCAAATGAATTTTAGCTATATCTAATTTTTCATATTCTGTATAACTTGATAATTCAACTATTTCTAAACGATCACGAAGTTCGTCAGGAATTTGTTCAATGTAGTTAGCGGTCGCAATGAACATGACATTACTCAAATCAAATTCTTCTTCGATGTAATGGTCAACAAAATGTTCGTTTTGCTCTTTGTCTAAAACTTCCAATAAAGCGGAAGCAGGATCTCCTTTAATATCTTTCGTCATCTTATCAATTTCATCAATGATGAAAACAGGATTACTAGTTCCAGCTTTTTTCATTCCTTGAATAATTAGTCCTGGAGCTGCTCCGACATAAGTACGACGATGTCCCACAATTTCAGCTTCATCATTAACACCACCAACACTAATTTTCGTAGAAGCACGATGTAAACTCTTGGCGATACTTTGAGCGAGTGTTGTCTTACCAACACCAGGAGGCCCTACTAAACATATGATGGGACTTCTCAAACTATTCTTATTTTGTTTAACAGCTAAATATTCAATGATACGATCTTTGACACTATCCAAAGCATAATGGGACTTATCAAGAGAATCTTTAACTTTATTTAAATCGGATACATCCTTCGTATTTTTCTTCCAAGGCAAACTTAAAAGCCAATCGATATAAGTACTCAATATTCCCATTTCTGGTGAATTAGGACTACAAGCTTCATACTTATTTATCTCATTATTTAGTCGTGCTTTAACTTTATCAGGACAATCTAATTTTTCACACTTAGAGCGAAGATCATCGACTTCACTATCTTTGTCATGAATATCACCAAGTTCTTCTTTGATGACACGAATTTTTTCACGTAAAACAAACTCGCGTTGCGACTCTTCTAAGCCCTTGTTAACTTCCATTTCAATTTGTTTTTCAAGTTTTAAGACTTCAATATCACGATTGATATCATCGAGAATCATCTTAACTCTTTTAGTAGCCGAAAACTCTTCAATATATTCTAATTTTCTTTCAAAAGAAAGAGGTAAAAAGAGGGCCACAATATCTGTTAACTGATTAATATCATTAATACCTGATATTTGGGAAAGAACAGTATTTGACATATAAGGTACTTCTTTAACATATGTCTCAACATGACGAACTAAACTTCTAACGTAAGCTAATTCTTCATTTAACTCTAAACCATCTTCTAAAGCATCACTAATAACCGCATCATAAATATTGTTATCTTTCGTATAAGTATGAATATTAACTCTCTTAATTCCTGAAATTATAACACGTGTTTTGGAATTAGGCATATCTATTTTCATCTTAACTTCACCGACAATACCAACTTTTGGCAATTCGGTAACATCAGGGTTTTGTTCTAAGACATCTTTGGGATTGATGATTAAAACTTGATTATCGTAGTAGTCTTCAGCAAGTGATATAACTTTGCGGTCAATATCACTATCTATTTCAATTCTTACTTCACTTCCAGGGAATAGAACTATATTTCTCACTAAAAGTACTGGTAAATTCGTTTTAATCACAGTCCATCACCTCAATATGTTTTCTATTATAAACACCAAAAAAACAAAAAGCAAGGGAAAGAAAAGAAAAATTCAAAATAAAAAAAATCCTTTTAAAATCAAGGATTTCTCACGATTCTTACCACAAAAAGTATTATATTATCAAATACTTAAAAAGGCAACCTTTTTCAAAAAAAATTTCATAAAAAAAGAAGAACTAAGTTCTTCTACATAGCATCTTTTCTTGAGAAGTTTAATCTACCTTTTTTATCAGTTCCAATGGCCTTAACTAAAATTTCGTCTCCTACTTTAACGACATCACTAGGTTTATCAACACGTTCTTTAGCAAGTTTAGATACATGGACTAATCCTTCACATCCTGGCCATACTTGAACAAAGCATCCAAAGTCTTCAACAGAAACAACTTTAGCTGTATAGACTTTTCCTTCTTCTACTTCACGAACGATATCTTGAATCATTTGTGCGGTCTTGTCAATTATCTCTTGATCACTATGATAAATAACAACTTTACCATCATCTTCTAAATCAACTTTAACAGCGCGAACATCATTAACAGTTGGCACATTACTTGCTTCACAAATAATTTTAGTAATCATTTCCCCACCACGACCAATGACATCTTTAATCTTTTCTGGTTTAATCATGAAGGTCATCATCTTAGGAGCATACTTACTAACTTCTTTTCGCGGTTCAGCAATTTGTTTTTGCATAACATCTAGTACTTCCATACGAGCGTCTTTTGCTTGAGCAAGAGCTTCTTTAAGAATTTTTTCAGTAATTCCTTTAATCTTTATATCCATTTGTAAAGCACAAATACCATTTCTTGTTCCCGCAACTTTAAAGTCCATATCTCCTAAATGGTCTTCCATACCTTGAATATCCGTAAGAATTGTATAATCTTTACCTTCGGTAATTAACCCCATCGCAATTCCCGCAACTGGCGCTTTAATAGGAACACCAGCGGCCATCAAACTCATGCATCCAGCACAAATAGATGCTTGGCTACTACTACCATTACTCTCTAAAATTTCACTAACGACACGAATGGTGTAAGGGAATTCTTCTTCACTAGGAAGAACTTGAAGAAGGGCTTTTTCACCCAAAG
>CANQWJ010000132.1 GCA_947627525.1 uncultured Bacilli bacterium | reverse complement strand
TGTAACTGCCATTGCATCTGAGTGTTCCGCAACATTATTAGTAATTTCTTTTTCAGTATTATTGGAATTATTATCATCAGTTGATTCTGTATCACTAGTACCCAAAACAAGTCGTGGTATCATTGGTAAAAAAACTGATTGAACACGATATATTAAGGTAAATATTGTTGGTAATAAAATCAACATAACTAACATTGTAATAGTTCTACTAATCAATTTAGTAGCACCCTTATCTTTATCCGTCATTTGATCAGGATTAATCATATAATTAATCAGTGAAACCGATATTTTAAACAACATAAAAATACCTAAAATTATATATATTTTAGTTCTAACTGTCTCAACTATACTAACATTTGTCCTCAATTCAGCAATGTCAAAAATACCTTGTGTTACCCATTTAATTGACGAATAAATGAAATAATCAATAGTTGAAAACAGACTACGAATAAAGTTGTTAAAAAAGTTTCTCGTCATTCCTATTCACTTCCTCTATTCTATTAACTAGCCAGCATCGTCTTCAATTCCACACATTGGGTCATCAACTAAATTTAAACTATTCTTAACAGCATCTATATTTAAAATAACAGATATTATTAATGGTACAAAGAATACTGCTGCTGCCGCAATAAATCTTTTAACAATACGACCCCCAGCTTTTTTCATGGCATTATCATCTTGTGATGTTATAACTGAAACAAAATCACCAGCACATAAAATCATCAAAAGAATTGGCACACCAATTCGTATATATCCAATGATATCAGACAATAAATCAGCTGCTTCTTGTGTTAACAAACCTTCACAACTTTCAGCAAGCGCTATTGGACAAGTTATTATGCACATAGTTATTAGTATTAAAAATATTGTTTTTATTTTATCTCTTTTCATAACTCCTCCTAAAAAGTCCAATATAACATAATAATTATAACAAAAAAAAAATAATAGTTAAAGAGTTTTACTATTATTTTTTTATTAAACAACTTACTTTACAATATATGGATCATTTTCTGTTCCACTACCACTAACATATCGTAAACGACCTGATAAATAGAAAACAAATCTGTATATAGCATTTTTATCAGTTCTTACACTTTCAATCTTATCACTGATACGATAGGCACTATAAGTATTTTCTGTTGATGGCGTCATCGTCCAATAAGAAGAAGACATAGATGCCAAATAATTATAATTACGGCATTCAGCACTTAAACTATTTTCACAATCTTCTGATAAACTAGCATTCATGAAATTAGCCATTGTAATCAAACCATAATGTTGATCTTTCATAACCTCACTACATTCAGTACCACCATCAGTAGATGTATCATCAATACTTCTTGCCCCAACACAAATATTTTTAGTAGCTATTTTGGTTTTAATTATACTATCTTTTTCCAATCCGTCATACATTTTTTTTACACCTTCATAGGCACGACTAACTGTATAATTATTAATTCCATAATTTTGGGAAGCATCAGAATTATAACGATTATCATAAGACCCTTTACTCTTTTTATATTCCGTTATAACAGTAATATCATTATTACCATCTATTTGTACAATACGATATAGAGAACCATCAAGTTTTATATAATTATTAACGTTTTCACCACGATAAATATATCCTTTTAATAATTCATTACTTGATAAATCATACCCTTCATCATCGAATTCTAAAGGATCTCCTGGTTCAACAATATCTTCTAACTTATATAAGCCTTCACCAGAAGTAGTAATATTTTCCAATAATTTTTCACTTAAAAATTCTGTTTTATAATCTGTTCCACAATCAAGTGAAGGAACATAATCATAATCGCTATCCGTTTTAGCAACAATTACTTTACCATTACATATAACACTCTCATCTGTATATTCTGATAAATCTTTCATATATGAATTAGAAGCAAGCATCATTGCATCAATCTCTACTGATTCACCTACTTTTTTAGGAAGCAAATTATCATTATCTTTATAATATTTCTGGGCCGCTGTAATCATCTTATTTTCAATCTTAGAATATGATAATTTTCCACCTGATGATAATGACATAATTATAATCGCAATAATTATTATTATAATTATTCCAAAAACAACACCAATCATTGTCAACATCTTTTTATCCATTTTTTTAATAGCACTTAGCATATAAACACCTCACATCAATTATAATATATATACAAAAAAATAACAATAAAAAAAGGAATAGATTTCTACTCCTCTAATTCAAATATTCTACCAGCAATTTACCCAACTTGTACTATCTCCAGTTTCTCCTTCTCCACCTTCAGAAACTGTGTTCATAACAAGTTTTACAAGTAATACTAAGAAGAAAATAGCAACTGCCGCAATAGCTCTTTTTACTAATTTACTAGTAGCAGCTTTAATTTCCTTATCATCACTTGATAAAACAGCCTTACCTAAATCAATAGAACCCATGATAATCAAACCAATTGGAATAACAATTTGAATCAAAGTAAATATAGCTTTAACAAAATTTATTATAGGTTGAATATCTTCACAAGAAACCATAAAATTCATCAACATAAAATTTCCTCCTCACTTCATATATAAACTATACGATAAAATATAGCGTTTTGTCAATAAACAAATGTAAATTAATGTCCAAAAATGCCACCAAATTTGCTTGGTTGACTATTATTACTATTAATTTCCATATGAATAATTCCTAATCGATTAAGGAAATTATTTAAAACTTGCGTTTTACTACGATCATTAAAAGGACGAATAGCTGTAAATATTTTTAATCCCGTTTCAACAGCAAACTCAGTAATTTCTTCATTAGAAATCATACTCTTATTTATAACAATATGCTTATCTTTTAATCGCTCAAAAATCCTTTTATCTCTTTTGATCAACTTATTTATTTTTATTATTGATGGTTCGATTAAATAATAAACTTCATTAAATGAACTTTCTTCCATGTCATTAATATCTACTAATACCAAATCATATCCAGCACATTTAGATAGTTCAGATATAAGTTCCGTTTTATTAATAGAAACCAAATTAGAATCATTAAAATAGATAAAATCTCTCTTTCCAACTTCAATCGCTTTAACTTTAAAGTTGTGAAATTTTTCTAATTCTTTTTTTATTGTAACAATTAAAGTAGTTGCCCCTGCACCTTCAGTAACAGATTTAAAAGCTATAATCCTTACTTTGGGAATTTCTTGTTGAGCTATTGGATTACTATTAGTATCTTGTTGCTGATTAGGCACCATATAAGTAGGTGTCTCTAATTGTTGCATATGTGCTACATCCCTATATGTATTAGGATGATCTATTAAATATTCTACTCCTTCTAAATTAGTTGTGAAGTTATAAAACCCCATTGAAATTAATTTAGAAATAAATATATTATTCGAATAACTTCCATTAGGTGGTAAAACTAAAATGATCTTTTCGACTGGTAAACCAATCGAAATTTTTTGAATATTGGCAATATTATCATAATTTTTTATTGCCGTTAAATCAAGAATCATTTTGCCAAAAAAGAAATTGGAAAAAGTTCCAATTATTTCTTCAGCATCATGTTCACCACGCATAGTTTTTATTATTTCAACTTTCAATCCAGATAAAAGAGCTTCTTGTTGATTGGTAACTAAGACATTCATTATTATCCTCCAATAACCGCAATGGGTTTAACACCAGTCCATTTGTCGCCTTGTTCACTACAAGGAGGAACATTGGCATCATTGGTA
>CANQWJ010000131.1 GCA_947627525.1 uncultured Bacilli bacterium | reverse complement strand
CCGCAGGTCCTGGACGAAAGAGCGCAATCGCCGCAATAATATCATCTAAATTACTAGGTTTTAACTTTCTTAAAAAATTACGCATACCACTAGACTCAAATTGGAAAATACCACTCGTATCAGCCGTTTGAAATAATTTTATGGCATCTTTATCATCAAAAGGAATACTAGAAAAATCAATCTTTACGCCTTCACCTTTTTCAATATCACTAATGACATTCATAATTGTCGTCAAGTTTTTAAGTCCTAAGAAATCCATTTTTAAAAGACCTAGTTCTTCCAAATGTTCCATTGTAAAACCAGATAAATAAATATCATTATTTTTGACAAGAGGAATCACTTCATCAAGTTCTTTTTCACTCATGACGATTCCAGCCGCATGCATTGACGTGTGTCTTGGAAAACCTTCAATGACATTACAAATACGATATAAAAGTTTTAACTTATCATCGCTTTCAATCATGTTACGGAAATCACGATCATCTCTATAAAAATCTTCTAATTTCAATTTCGTAAAACCAGGAAGACGCTTACATAGATAATCTATATCTGAATTATCAGCATTTAAAACACGACCGACATCACGGATGACTTGTCTTGCACCAAGCGTACCAAAAGTAACAATACCACAAACATTTTTTTCACCATATTTTTCTTTGACATAAGAAATGACATCATCACGATAAATATCCGGAAAATCAGTATCAATATCTGGCATTGTCACACGTTCAGGATTTAGAAAACGTTCAAACAACAAATCGTAATGAATGGGATCAATATCCGTAATACCAAGCGAATAAGCAACTAGACTACCACCAGCACTTCCTCTTCCAGGCCCTACTAAAATATTTTTCTTTTTCGCGTATTTAATAAAGTCATAGACAACTAAAAAATAATTAGAAAAACCCATTTTATTAATTGTTTCTAATTCATATAAAAGACGTTCTTTATAATTATCAGGAACAACATTATTAAGTCTTTTAGATAGACCTTTAATACTCAAATTCTTTAAATACTCAAAGCTATCGCCATTTTCAACTTTATAGATAGGAAGTAAATTACCATTATCTTTAAAAGCAAAATTACATTTTTCAGCGATGACTTTTGTATTATTTAACCCTTGATTATGGGATAAATTAATAACTTCATCATCATTTATATAATAATTATTGTTATCAGTAAAAGGAATATCATCACTAATTGTTTTCCCATCTCTAATCATATATAAATATTTTAGAAAACTACTCTCTTCTTTATTTATATAAAGGATTTTATTTAGAAAAACGATATTTTTAGTTATTTTTAAAACTTCTTTTTCTTCTTCAAGATTTTGATAACCTAGATATAAATCATCATAAATATTTTTCATAACTTCATAATGAACAATACTCGTAAATGGTAAAATACATATCAATTCATTATTATATTTCTTTAAATCTTCAACTTCAATTTTGCGATCACATTTAATTGTTGATAATTTTATTAAAGACTTATAGCCTTCATAGTTTTTAGCATACAATAAAACTGATAAATCATCTATTTTGACGTCCATTCCAATTACGGGCTTAATATCATTTTTTAAACAAGCTTTATAAAAGACCATTGTGGATGTCATATCGTCATCACATAGCGCAATACTTTTTAAGTTATTACTCTTACACAAAGCAATTATTTTATCAATTGTCACTAAACTAGATAAAAGTGAATAATTACTTTTAATGTATAATGGTGTATACATATAACATCCCTCCTTTCTTATAATATACCACATAAGTTTTAAAATACAATCGAACAACATTAGTTTTAACGATAATCTTTGACATCTAAACAAAAGTAAGTTATCATAAAGCATACAGGAAATGAGGAGATAAATATGAGAGATTATAACAAAGATTTCTCGATTATAGATTTTTTCCATTTATTAATTATTGTCTATCGAATTCATAATAATAACCTCATTAATTTTACAGGCGTAATAAATTTTATTAAACTATGTAATTATTATGGTGCTTATCAAGATATCTTAATCGATTTTAAAGATCAAGAGGAAATAAAAAAAGTGATTTCCGAGTTACAAAAAAGAAAACTAATAAGTGAAAAGATGAATTTAGGAAATTTAGAAGTATATTCTATAAATAAAGAAAAAGAAGTTGATGTAGAAACATTAAATCATCATAAATATTGTCAAAATGTTATTGACTTTTTTCGTGATTATAAAAAATATTTAAATCTCCAAAGTATGAATCCTCTTTTCTTTGAAAGAACAAGATTAAAAGTTACAGACTTATTAGATTCCGAACACATAAAAAAGAAAAGTACTCATTATAAAACATTAAAAAAAGAATTTTTTAGTAAAAGAAATAATAATCAAGAATAAGATTAAGTGTTAAACAATGATTTTAAAAACATTTGACTATTTAAAACATTTATGATATTCTTAAAAAGCAAGTGATTAATACATTCGAAAGGGAGGAATAAAAATGGCAGTTAATGTATCAAATAGAAAACCAAATAAAAAGAACTTACGTTCTCATGCTCTTAATGCTACTAAAAAGAAACAAGGTTTAAATTTAGTTGTTGTAAGAGATGTAAATGGTAAAAAATATAGAATAAGTGCTAAAGAATTAAGAACTTTAAAGAAAGATCAAAACGTTGAAGCATAAAATAATTTAAATTGAGATATCGTTAAGATATCTTTTTTTGTAAAAAAAAGAATTAGTCTTTTAAATCTAATTCTTCAATATCATCTACTACCGCTAACTGTTGATCGATTATCAACTTTAATTTTCTTTTGAACACGACAATATTACGTTCTAAAGTATCAGCTTTAATTTCAATTTTTTCAGCACGCATCAAAGCATCATTAACGATATGGGAAGCATTTCTTTTAGCATCCATAACGATGATTTTTCCTTCTTCAATGGCATTTTTCTTAATGTCATTACTGGCTTTTTCGGCATTGAGAAGTGCACTTTTTAAAGTTTCTTCAACGCTCTTGTAGTGTTCTATTTCTTTTTTTAAAGATTTTATTTCTTCTTGTTGTTTCTTAACACGAGTGATTACGGCTTCAGTTTGCACGATAACGTCATCAATAAATTTATTTACTTCTTGTTTATTGTATCCGTCTTGTTCGCGACTAAACTTTTCCACCTTAATCACCTCACTTTACTAAAAATTAATTACTACCAGTTAAAATCCTCATCGTCATCTTGTTTTTTTGATTTAGATGCTTTCGCATTACCATCATCACTAATTGATCCTTCAACACTCATTGATTCAGGAGTACATAAAAATATTCCCCCACCAAGTTTTTGCATGTCGCCACCAATTGCATATAGCGTTCCACTCAAAAAATCAACGATACGGCAAGCTTGCTCAGCAGTAACTCTTTTTAAATTGACAACAACTGAACTATTACTTTTTAAATAATCAGCTATTTGTTGTGATTCAGAATATGCTCTTGGTTCTAAAAGAATCATCTTATTAGCGCCACTAACAACATCTTCACGATCACTATATTCTTCATTTGTATCACCTTGATAATTATTTCCCTCTGGATCATCGACACCAGTTAATTTATCTATCCACTTAAAAGCCATATTTTTATCCTCCATATCATATATAATCTATTATAGCATATAGTTATTACTTTTAAAAGTACTAATTTTAACCTGTTTATTTTGATAACGATATTCGAATTGATATAAAGTTTTGATTTGGATATTCGAATTAACTAAAATAACCCATA
>CANQWJ010000130.1 GCA_947627525.1 uncultured Bacilli bacterium | reverse complement strand
GTTGCGTAATTACAATAGTACCAGTGTTGTATTTACGAGCACGACGTTGTACTTGCGCAAGGAAATCAGCTCCTAATGTATTTTGATCACCAAGTAAAACGTGCGCTTCTTCAATCATCATTACGGTATCAACGTCTTTGTTTAAGCATAATCCCCAAGCATACTTTAAAATATTAAAGAATAAGGCATTTTTAATATTTTGTTCAGCATTCATTAACTCTTTTATATTAAAAGTAATAAAGTCACTATTATGAGTAATTGTTGTCTTACCATCAAAGTAATAACGCAAATCATTAGTTAATGGTCTAATTTTTAATTCTAGTTTTTCCATTGTTTCTCTTTCATGCGTATG
This sequence comes from uncultured Bacilli bacterium, assembly GCA_947627525.1. GTDB lineage: Bacteria > Bacillota_I > Bacilli_A > RF39 > UBA660 > RUG11788. The sequence continues at coordinate 3,408 of CANQWJ010000130.1, read as the reverse complement.
TTCAGGCATGGCAATGATGCGACTTTTAATCGTTGCATAAACATCTGAGAAAGTTGGATAATCATTAGCTGTAAAATTATAGAAATCTTTATCAAAATCAATTCCAAAACGGCGATAAGTATCTTGAACAACTTCACTAAAGATTGTTAGAGTATCTTCTTCCATTGATGGATCATAATACTTCATAAAAGCTTTTAAGAATTGAAGAGTACGTGTTAAAACAGTATAACCAAGACCCTGTTTTATTTCATCTTCATCAGCGTCAATAACTATTTGTAAAGGGTTAATCATACCAAATTCTCCACCTTTACCTAAGTCAATTGTATCTCCACCAAAGGCTTTAGTCATTTCTTCATACTCATTTTCGGGGTCTATCGCAACGATTTGACAACCATTACGAATATGATTACGAAGTAATAATTTAGCTGCGGTTGATTTACCAGAACCAGAAGTACCAAGTAAAATCAAATTGGCATTATTACGATTATTTTCTTTTTTAATCTTGTATAAGAATTGGTTAAATAAAATTACACCACCAGAGAAATCTACTCCAAGTAAAGTTGATAATCCTGGATCTTTAATACTATCGAAAATAAATGGATACATTGCCGCAATAGTAACAGAAGGTATTGGTGTACCAACACGTTCTTCGATATCTTGTTTAGGGAAGATTGGAAGCATTGATTTCAATACTTTCTCTTGTTCAAAACGAAGTGATACAGCACGCAATTCCATTGCTTCAAGATAGTTTTTAACATTAACTTTCTTAAGTTCCAAATCCTCTTTTGTATCAGCTGTTATCATAATGTGCATTTGGAAATCAAAGATTCGCGCTTGACTTCCTGCTAACATAGAAACGAAATACTCTAATGATTCATAGTCTAATCTAATACGTTCTTGAACAGTACGATCATGTTCTTCTTGATATCTTACTTTCAAGTCAGCAATTTGTTTATTCAACATTTTAGAAATTGTTGAAAAAGGTACTGGTATATGCTTAACAACAATTTTAATACCAGACATTGTCGTAAGAGTTGATAAGTATCCTGGAGCAATAAACTTTGGATAAGAAACAACAGTTAAAACGGTTGCATATTTATCACTAATAAAGAAATCACTTGAACCAAATTCTAGTCCTTTAGGAGCAATTTGCGATTTAAATTTCATTGTCGTACTCATAGTGCCACCACCGTTCCAAATTCAGTTGTTTGTCCACCATTCAAGAAGTTATCAAGAATGATGCGCAAATCTTCATTACTTGTTTGACTAGCTGTTAATCCACAAGATGACAAAGAATTAATTAATTGTCTTATTCGCTTTTGAATCTTATCAATATCTCCATCTTTAAATAATATGTAATATTCAGTATCAACGACATTATTATTCATGAAACTATTACCTTTTTGAATATCTTCAGTAATTAATTTTCTAATAGCTGGAGATTGTGTTTGATTATACAATAATTGTAATTGTGACATATATACTGATATATCAACAGGTCTATCAGCAACAACTAACCAAAATTCATAATCTATTTGATTATAGAAATTTTTTAAGTTATTAATTATACCCATTTGTGAATCAGCATCCAAGATAAAAATGTTTCTTGGAGTAATTTTAACTCCTGTAACTTTAAGATTGTTATCTAAAACAATCATTCCATTACTAATTCCTTGAACAGGAACCCAATCTTCAGCATACTTACTGTTTACGGCTTGTTTCTTCGTCATATTTATTACACCAACCTCTCCAATAATATCTTTTTCTATTTACGAAATAAAATCTATAAAAGTTCGTCAAAAACACTAAAACATTATGTTGATTAGGTACAGGGATAACTAGAAATCCAGTAACTAAAACAGGGAGTATAGTCACTATTGCCACACCAATATTGGTCATATAGTTTTGTAACAACAACAATAACAATAAAGTTGTTCCAGCACCAACACCAAATATGATAAAATCAATTGGTCTAAAAAAACCCATAATTAATTTTCCACGATTAGCATTAGCTGGTATTAAATAATTATTTTCCACTTTTTATCACCTTTTCTATTCTTACTTATTAGGATTAAATCCACCTTTATCTGAAATTTTACTTGTTCTTTCTTCTCTTCGGCGTTCTATTGTTGATCCGCCAAGACTAGTTGAAACATTATCAGCCAAATTTACAGCGCCTTCTTTAACCCTCTTACTAGCACGATGAACCGTACCATTGGAATACTTTGCATATGCAGATTGTTCTTGAGCATAATTCTTTTCGTAAGCTTCTTTTCCTTTTTGATAATTCTTTTCGGCATCACTACTTCTCGTAACTTTATCTTGCCAATCATTGTAAGCTTTAGTACGACGAATGTTGTAATCAGACTCAGATTCACCAGCGTTAGGTCCACGCGCAATCAAATCACGATAATCCCATTCAGCTTGCGTTGCCTCAGCTTGCGCATTTAACCAATTAGATTTAGCAAGTTCAACAGTTTTTTCAGTTATTCCTAACTTAGCAGCAGATGCTTTCATTTGTGAGCTAGAAGCCTTACGCTGTAATGTAGCAAGAACGCCACTCTTAGCATTCTTATCACCAACACGGGCTTGTAATGCTGCATCTCCTCCAGCTTGCCAAGCATTTGCACTCTTACCAGTTGCTGCACCCTGATATCCAGCAGCCATACCAGTTATACCACCCGTAATTGCTCCACGAAGGCCATGACCAGAGATAGCACCCGAAATAGCACCAGTACCAAATCCAGCAAGTCCACCTACAACATTACCAAGGAAGCTTCCACCATCTTTACTATCTTTAATTCCTAAAATATTCTTGATAAACTTAGAAGCTTGTTTTAAGAATACTAATAAACCAATAATAATAAATACTCTTAAATACATGAGTCTAAGTGGTGAAATATTTGCACCCTCAGCACTTCCATAAGTGACAAATAAATTATCGTCTTGTAGTTCAGCTACAAAGAATAAAACTAAATAAATTAATCCCAATTTTATAAATATATCCAAGAATGTTTTAGATAATTCTTTTAACCAACTTTGGAAAGGACCATCTTTTTGTGATTTAGGATCAATATAACTCATAATTGGAATAGGTGCTAACATTTCCAAAATCAACATTTTGAAAAGACGAACAGCAACATCTATTGTTATACCTACCAATAAAACTAAAACAATAATACCAACAATTGTTGATAATAAGAAACGATATTCATAACTATAACCAGCTGTTTTTCCAAGTAGTGGTATAGCCATAGCATTACCATCGTTTACATGTTGAACAAAATCATCTAAACTTTGGATTTCTTTAGACCCATCAATAGAAGCGTAATAGTATTCTCCTTCTGTTGCTTCTTCCGAATAATAAGGATGGAAAAAAGCTTGAAGTAGTGTAACTGCCATTGCATC
>CANQWJ010000129.1 GCA_947627525.1 uncultured Bacilli bacterium | reverse complement strand
CCAAATGGCTGTGCACGTACCACTTTCTGAAGAAGCTCAAGCTGAAGCAAGATTATTAATGCTTGGTGCTAATAACATCCTAAGTCCAAAAGATGGTAGCCCAATCGTTACACCATCACAAGATATGGTACTTGGTAACTACTATCTAACAATGGAAAAAGCTGGACTTCCTGGTGAAGGAAGAGTATTTAAAAATACTAATGAAGCATTAATGGCATATGAGAGAAAAGAGCTTACTCTTCATACAAGAATTGCTGTTCCTGTTAACTCATTTAAACATAAATTGTTTACTGAAAGTCAAAAAGGTAAGTATTTAGTTACTACTGTTGGTAAAATTAAATTCAATGAAATCCTACCAGATTCCTTTGCTTATATTAATGAACCAACTGCTGATAACATTCAAAATATTACTCCTAATAAATACTTTATTGATAAGGGAGAAAATATTGAAGAAAAGATTAAAGAAATGCCACTTGTAAAAGCTTTCGCTAAGGGAACTTTGGAAAGTATTATTGCACAAATCTTTAAACGTTATAGAACTACTGAAACATCTATAATGTTGGATAAGATGAAAGACTTAGGTTTCCATTATTCAACTATTGCTGGTATTACTGTATCAATTAGTGATATCGTTATCAGTGATACGAAGAATGATGTCATTGCTGAAGCAAACAAGATGGTTGATAAAATCAATAAACAATACAACCGTGGTCTAATTACTGAAGAAGAAAGATTTGATAAAGTTATTTCAACTTGGGATAATGCTAAGAACGAAGTTCAAAAAGAACTTCAACAAAAAGCTGATGCCGATATTGATAACCCAATCTTCATGATGATGCACTCTAAAGCTCGTGGTTCAATTTCTAACTTTACACAAGTTGCTGGTATGCGTGGTATCATGGCTAAACCAGATGGTACACCAGTTGAAATTCCAATTACCTCTAACTTCCGTGAAGGATTATCAGTTGCTGAATTCTTCTTGTCAACACATGGTGCTCGTAAAGGTTCAGCCGATACAGCCTTAAAGACTGCTGACTCTGGATACTTAACAAGACGTTTAGTTGACGTATCACAAAATATCATCGTAAGAGAAGAAGATTGTGGTACAGAAAATGGTGTTGTCGTTAAAGAATTTGTTAATGACAAGACTGGTGAAGTAATTGAAAAATTATATGATCGTATCGTTGGTCGTTTTGCTAATAAGAAGATCATTAATCCAAAGACAAAAGCTGTTATTTGTGAAAAACTAGATTTAATTACTGAATCACTTGCTGAAAAGATAGTTGATGCAGGAATTACTGAAGTTGAAATAAGAACCTGCTTAACTTGTAACACTGTTAATGGTGTATGTAAGAAATGTTATGGTCGTAACCTAGCAACTGGTAACTTAGTTGAAATAGGTGAAGCAATTGGTATTATGGCTGCCCAAGCTATTGGTGAACCTGGTACTCAATTGACAATGCGTACATTCCATAATGGTGGTGTTGCTGGTGGAGACGATATTACACAAGGTCTTCCAAGAATTCAAGAATTATTTGAAGCAAGAATGCCAAAAGGTAAAGCAACTATTGCTGAGATTAATGGTAAAGTTAAAAAGATTGATGAAGATCATGGTAAATATCGTATCAGTGTTAAGAATGATCTTGAAACAAAAGAACACGTTTCTAACTATGGTGTTAAACTAAGAGTTGCTGTTGGTGATGAAGTAGAAGCAGGAGATAAATTAACTGAAGGTGCTATTAGCCCTAAAGAATTACTTGCTGTAACTGACCCACTAACTACGCAAGAATACATCTTAAAAGAAGTACAAAGTGTATATCGTGGACAAGGTGTTGATATTTCTGATAAACACGTTGAGATTATCGCAAGACGTATGATTTCTAAAATGCGTATTGTTGAACCAGGAGATACATTGTTCTTACCAGGATTATTAGTTAACTTTAGAGAATTTACTGATGGTAATAAAGAAGCAATCATTCAAGGAAAGAAACCAGCTGTTGGTAAACCAGTTCTACTTGGTATTACTAAAGCTTCTCTTGAAACTGATTCATTCTTAGCTGCTGCTTCATTCCAAGAAACAACAAGAATCTTAACTGATGCAGCTATTAAGGGAAAAGTTGATAAACTTGAAGGATTAAAAGAAAACGTTATTATTGGTAAGTTAATTCCAGCTGGTACTGGTGTTAAAACTTATCGTAACGTTGAATATGAATTATCTTCTCAATTCATTGATGAGGAACCTCTTGATAAATTAGAAGAAGAATTTATGGATTAATAAAAGAAAGTCGAGAAAAACTCGGCTTTTTTAATACAAAAATATAAATTTGTAATATAATATAAATATATAATGAATTTGCTTTTAATAAGCATTTATAGTAAAATGTTTAGTGTGGTGATAACTATGAAACTTAATAACAAAGGTTGGGGATTAGGAACTTTTCTAATCTTCTTACTCATATTTTTTATATTCTTATTATTGATTGCTGTTTTAGTAAACCAATTTAATAGTAGGTTTCTAATTGAACAAATGATTTCTAGTTATCAAAAATTAATGTAAAAAATAAAAGGCAATTACTTCTTTGCCTTTTTTGTTTTGCTATTTTCTTTTAACAAATCTCTAATTTCTTCTAATAATATTATTTCATCTGACTTTGGTGGTGGAGTAGTCTCTTTTTCTTTCTCTTTCTTTCTAACTAATTTATTAATAATTTTAATCATTATAAAGATACAAATAGCTGTAACTAGAAAATCAAATACTGCTTGTAAGAACGTACCATATTCAACTGTCAATTTTCCAATTGTATAAGTTAATCCACGGAAATCAATTCCTCCAAAAGCTGTTCCTATTAAATCTGTTAACATTTTTGTGAATGCTGTTACAATATTACTAAAAGCAGTACCTATAATGACACCAACAGCCAAGTCCATAACGTTACCACGAGATATGAATTCTTTAAACTCTTTGAATAGACCACGAGACTCTTCTGTTAATTTCTCTTTATCAACTGTAATCTTTTTCATATAAACCTCCAAGCATTATTATATATTAATTACAATTAAAAATAAACATAAACATTTATTTATTTTGTTTCAACGATTTCCTTTTCATATACTGAACCGAATTGATTATAGACGTATTCATTTTTATCTTTATCATAAAAACCAGTTGCTTTTACAGTATCAGTATTTTGGTATGTAAATGTATAAAATGAATAAACAAGACCAGCACCACCAACAGGATTTTCTTGGTAACTAGCATCAATTACTTCGTAGCCAGCGATTGGATCTATTTGAACTAGTGAATCGTAATCCATTTTACCTTCAACTTTAAACATTAATATATGTTCTCCAGGCTCGAATACTTTTGTTTCCGTTTTACTATAGTCAATATTTTCGTCACCATTATCATACTTCATATCAATACTTGTTATTTTTGTTTTTACTTCGTTATTTTCAACCCATCTTGATTGCCAATTGCATCCAGCACAAGAAAGAGCAAGACTACCAGCTAATGTAATGGCAGCAGCACTCTTTCGAAAATTTAAATTTTTCACAATATAATCCCTCCAAAATAATGCTTGCTATTATATCATGTTTTTAGTAAATAGTCAATTTTCGTATTTTTGTAATATTTTTAATTTTGGTGTTTAAAAAAATTATAAATTTAAATATAATATATATAAGTGTTTTTTATTTGGGAGGTTTTTATGGAAGCAAAAATTTTAAATGGAAAAGTAGTTTCAAAAGAATTAGAAGAAAGTGTTCGTAATAGAGTTTCAGAATATGTTGAAAAATATGGAAAAGCTCCTATTCT
>CANQWJ010000128.1 GCA_947627525.1 uncultured Bacilli bacterium | reverse complement strand
TAATATTTCATAATGCGGTATTTTCATGGCCATCGTTTGTCCGTAGTAGACAAGATGATTTATACCACCATCTAGAATGACATAGTTACCATACTTATTTGTTTTCATATCAACAACTTTAGTTAGATAACTACCACAAGAAGCAGCAATACTTCTTCCAATTTCTAATGATACTTTCTTTTTAGTTATTTTGTCAAGAATTCTCTTTATTTCAGCAAGAAAAGTATCTTCGTCAAACTCATCACCAACATAATAGAAAACTGGTAATCCTGGACCATACTCTATCTCTTTTATCTCTACTTTTAAATCATTTTCGATATGTGAAACAAATTCAATTAAATGGTCTATCTCTTTTTCTATTCGAACCAAAGAATGTTTTTGTGTTCCTGAAAAGTATTCTATTCCATCAATCGTCATCAAAGGATTTTGATGATTCTTTATAAGTTCTTCAACTTCACTTTCCGTAACACCAAATTGATTACCACTAGTAAGACGAATCAAAACATTTATTTTACGATTATATTTTCTAGTAAGTTCATCTAATAGTTCATATTGACTAACTGATTCAATTGTATATTTCAATATATCGCCATAATTCATAATCATGTTCTCAATTGTTGGTCTATCTTTATACACACCTGATATGACCATCTTTTGATGATTAATTTTTAGTTTATTACAAATATCAAATTCCCCAGGACTACATATTTCATAACGATCAACATTCTCCTCAAGACTTTTCGCAATAAAAGTATTAGCTTTGACAGCATAAACTAAATCATAACCAACTAATTTACTACGCAAATAGGAAATTCTTTCTAAAAGAGTATCAATATCATAGACATAAGTAGGAGTTCCATACTCTTTAATGATTTTTTCATAATCAACCATTATTTTTCCTCCATCTCTTCTCTTAATTTTTTACGATCTATTTTACCATTTTTAGTAATTGGGAAATTATCCAATTGAATTAATTTAGTTGGAATCATAAATACTGGTAAAACTTCTTTTAACTTAGCATGTAAATCTTTCTTAGGAATAGAACCAATATAGAAACCGTATAGTTTAGATTTTTCTTCATCAAATAGACAACAACTTCGAACAACCTCAGGAATGTCCATAATCGCTTTTTCTATTTCTTCTAGTTCAATACGATGTCCTAAGTATTTGATTTGGAAATCTTTACGGCCATTGAAAACGACATCATCATCTTCATTATAGTAACCTAAGTCACCAGTGCGATAAATCAATTCTAAATAGTCTTTATTATTAGGATTTTGAACAAAATGAGCATCAGTTTGTTCTTTATTATTGAAGTATCCTAATCCTAAAGCTGTTCCGGAAACACATATTTCACCAACTGTATTTCGAATAGTAACAACTTTATTTTCATCATCTAAAAGGAATACTCTTTCATTAGGAAATGGTTTACCAGCTGGAATCTTATCCTCATATTTTTTCTTATTATCAATTATGTAATAAAGACAATTACAAGTAATTTCCGTTGGACCATAGACATTTATAAAAGTCGTATTAGGTAATTTTTCCATCCACATATTTAAATGCTTTAATGGCATTACTTCACCACTGAACAAAACCTTTTTAACAGTTGTTGGTACCTTATAATCTAAACCATGAAAAGTCGTAATTAGACATAGTGCTGATACAGCCCAAGTCAAAGTCGTAACTTTATTATCACAAATATAATCTAAAAGAACAGCTGGATTAGAAAAGTAACGTTTAGGAATGATGACAAGGGTTGCCCCGACACGCATAGCTGAAAAGATATCTTTAACTGAAACATCAAAGTCAAATGGTGCTTGATTACCAATGATATCATCTTCATTAAAATTGAATAATTCTGTAAAAACATCAATAAAATCAATTACTGAACGATGTGAAATGACAACACCTTTAGGTACTCCCGTTGATCCTGATGTGAAATTGACATACAATGGATCACAATCAACATGTCTTTCATAACAAGAAGCAAGTACTTTTTCATCAATTTTCTTTTTCTTTAAATCTTCTATTTTATTAACCTCTAAATCACTAAAGTACTTACTAGCCATTTCATAATGTTCTGAATCAGTAATAACTATTTTAGCATTAAGAGTATCTCTAATTTGTAAAACTCTTGCTTCAGGTAATTCTGGATTTATTAGACTATAAAAACACCCTGCATAAATCGTTCCAAAAAACGAAATGAGAGTGTCTATTCCTTTATCCATAAAAATAATTACTGGTTCATTGAAAATACGAGAACCAATATATGATCCAACTATTTTACTATATTTATTAAAGTCTTCATAAGTTATCTTTTTATCTTCTTCAATAACTGCAATTTTATCTTTATATAATTCACTTGATTTTTTTAAATAATCGATTACATTATACATACTTCTCATCCCATTACTAAACTTTAATCAAAATTAAGCTTCTACGTATAATTATAATACTTTTAAATATGTTAGACAATATTTTAACAGCATTTTTTCAACATCAAAAATTAAAAAGAGCAGTATTAAATGTAATCTAACTTAACACTCATAAAATATATTTATTTTTTTAATAATTTGCTTGATCAATTATATATTTTACCTAATGATAACTGATAATAAATAGTACTATTAATTGACAAAATTAATAAAATAATGTATAATATACAGCCATAAATTGAATGGGGTTGAAGTTGATGAAGAAAATAAATAAATTTTTTTTGATTGAAACGATTATGATAGGTTCCGTCTTCTTATTTTTTTCAACAATATTATTAATTCATGATTATTATGATGTAAAAGTAAATGATATAGATTACGCAAATCCTAAACAATCTTTTAAAGATGAAGAAGAAATAATACCAGAATTTAAATTAGATTTTGAATTACAAAACGTTACTATTAAAGAAGAAGGAAAATATGAAATACAAGATTTTCTTCCAAATACTAAAGATAATTATTTAGATAACATTAATTATTATTATTATGAAAAAGAAATGAGTAATTACAAAGAAAAAGGTAAATATGAGATTATCATAATATTTGAAAATATTAATAAAAAGACTATTAAAAAGAAAGCAACATTAACTATTGAGAAAAAAGAACCTATTAAAGCTACAAAAGCCAGTGATAAAAAAACAAATACTGCTTCTAAAAAAGTAGTTGTTAAAACGATTAATAGTAAACAAATGACACAACAAGAAATTGAAAGTAAAATATTAACAAATAATAAAAAATTAGGTGACTCAGGTCGACTATATTTTTCATCATTGTATTCAATTGCTTTATATAATCCAGATACAACTGAAGAAGCTCAAAAGTTTGTTGATAATCAAGATAGTGGATCTTACTACCCACACGGGAATATAATGATAGTAGCTGATCATGCATATCAAGGATTTTCTATAATAAAAACACAAACAGTTGGTAATTATGTCTATATAAAAAAAATCGATGAAAACAATCAAAAAGTATTGGAAAAATATATTATTAGAGAAAAAACAAATGGAACTAATACAGGTGCTTACTTAATAACTAGTGATGGAAGAAAACTAGCAACCGACATCAATTATGATTTAGCTTTATATACTTGTAATAGTGCTGATGGAAAAAATATAACTTTATTGTTATTAGATAAAGTTAACTAAAAAGAAGTAACGAAATTGTTACTTCTTCAGACTGTTGACAAACCCCTAGATTTTTCTAGAGGTTTTCTTATGAAAAAATTTTTTTATATTTTGGAACAAAAATTTTAATATTGTTTAGATATTTTATTAAATTTTTGAATAAAGTAGGTACTTTATTTGCTTTTTTGTTAGTTTTTTCATTCCTTATCGATATTATTTTCATATTTTGGGCAGCACAAATAAGCCATGTATAATTTTGATTTTT
>CANQWJ010000127.1 GCA_947627525.1 uncultured Bacilli bacterium | reverse complement strand
ACCAGTACAGTATCGACTTAAATTTTCAAATTAATTTATCTTTTTATTTAGTGAGTACTTGACGGGTACTAGTATCTCATATAGTCTTTTTAAATTTCTTCTATTTTTAAGAAGTTCGTTTGATTCTTTTCTTTTTCCGAATGAATACCACCAGTAATAATGATGACATCATCCTTTTTTAAATCAAGAATCTTTTTAGCTTCTTCTTTTGATATTTTGGTTATCTCTGTCAAATCATCAACAATTGGTACAACGCTTGGATAGACACCAAAGTTAAGAGATAGACTGCGTGCTACTTGTTCATTAGGACAAGGAGCAATGATAAATGGTGCTGGTTTTAGATTGCTCATTACTCTTGCACTATGCCCTTTCATCGTTGGAACAACAATAGCTTTAGCGTCCACTTCACTAATAGTTGCAACAACGGCTTTGGCAATGGCTGCTGTTATCGCTTTATCGTGATGATAATCAAATTCATAACCATAGTCATAATATTCTTCAGCTTCTTTACAAATGTCACTCATATATTTAACAGCTTCAATAGGATGTTTACCAACTGTTGTCTCACCACTCAACATAACAGCGTCACACCCATCCAATACTGCATTAGCAATATCCGATACCTCAGCTCTCGTTGGACGACTACTCGTATACATTGAGGCTAACATTTCCGTTGCTACAATACAAAACTTGCCTTGTTCACGACACTTTTGAATCATCAATTTTTGAAGAATTGGTAACTCTTGCATAGGAAGTTCTACTCCTAAATCACCACGCGCTACCATAACGCCATCACTTAAAGCAATTATCTCATCCAAATTATCAATGGCTGTTTGACTCTCAACTTTAGAAACGATCTGCATATCACTACGATTATGCTCTTTTAATAGTTTTCTTACTGACAAGATATCATCAGCACAACTGACAAATGATAGCGCAATAAAGTCCCCATCGTTCTCACAAGCAAAAATGATATCGTCCTTATCTTGTTTTGATAGGAAAGGTACATCAAGGGCTACACCGGGAGTTGCTACTCCTTTATGAGAAGATAAAACACCACCATTAACAACTTCACAAGTAACACCCTTCTTATTCTTCTCAAGCACTTTAACACTCATTAATCCATCATCAAATAAAACTAAATCATCTTTTTTTAATTTATCTAAAACATTCTTATAGTTAACGGTAATTCTTTCACTATTACCAATGACATCATCTTTAACAATCTTTATAGTAGCACCTTCTACTAATTCAACCGCATTATTTTCCATTTCCCCAGTACGAAAATCAGGTCCTTTAGTATCATACATAATTCCAATATGATATCCTGTCTTTTTACGAAGTTCTAAAACTGTATCTCTAACTCTTGAATACTCATCATACTCTCCATGTGAAAAATTAATGCGAACGACATTCATTCCTTCTTTAGCTAATCTTTCCATAACTTCTAGTTTTTCACTAGCTGGTCCAATACTACAAATTATCTTTGTTCTTTTAATACTCATCTTTTCACCTTCTATTATTAATCTACTCTAATTAAATTATATCAAACCTAAAATTCATTAACAACATTTTTCCAAAATCATAATTTATACTAGGTGAAGTTATGAATTTTTGTGTAAATGACTTTACAGTTTATTATGAGAAATATGGTAATAATAAAAAGAATATTTTAATTCTTCCCGGTTGGGGAGATACAAGAAAAACCTTTAATTATTTAATAAGTATTTTAAAAGAAAAATATACTATCTACATAATTGATTATCCTGGTTTTGGCAATAGTCCTTTTCCTAATCGTGATTTAGATATATCTGATTATTCGGAATTAATCCACAACTTTATTGTCAAATGTGAAATAACTAATCCCACTATTATTGCCCACTCTTTTGGAGGAAGAATTGTCATTGATCTCTTTAAGAAATATCGCGATCTAAACATTAAGAATCTAATTCTTATCGATATCGCAGGAATAAAACCTAAGAAAAGTCTAAGGAAAAAGATAAAGGAAAAAATATATAAAACGCTAAAGAAAGTTGCTTTTATTCTTCCTAAAAAGTTAAAAATGAAGTATCTCGAAAGATTAATAAAAATATTTGGATCAACGGATTATTCAAAGTTAAATCCTAATATTAGAAATACTTTTATAAAGATTGTTAATTATGATCAAAGAGAAGAAATAAAAAATATTGATAAAGATACTTTAATTATTTGGGGTGAATTAGATAAAGATGTTCCTCTAAAAGATGGTTACTTTATTAGAGATAATATTAAAGATTCCGGTATTGTCGTAATTCCAAAAGGTGGACACTTTCCCTATTTAGATAATGTTTATTATGTCAATAAAATAATTTTAGAGTATTTAAAAACCTATGATGATTCATAGGCTTTTTTTATTTTATTTCAATTTTATTCCAAGTTCATTTAATTGTTTTTCATCAACGACATTTGGAGCTTCAGTCATAAGACAAGCAGCACTAGCTGTCTTAGGGAAAGCAATAACATCACGAATATTTTCAGTTCCGGCTAGAATCATGATGACACGCTCTAGTCCGATTCCAACTCCGCCATGTGGTGGAGCACCATACTTGAAGGCTTCAAGGAAGAATCCAAATTTTTGTTTTGCTTCTTCATCTGTTAAACCAATTGCGTCAAAGACTTTCTTTTGTGTTTCTGAATCATGAATACGAATTGATCCACTAAGTAATTCATAACCATTTAAGACAAGGTCATAAGCTCTTGAATAGCAATGTGGTTTATCAGTTAACAACTTATCAAGGTCTTCTTTTCGTGGTGAAGTAAATGGATGGTGAGCCGCAACATAACGATTTTCTTCTTCAGAGAATTCAAACATTGGGAATTCGGTTACCCAAACGAAATTGTATTTATCTTTATCAATTAAATCTAAATCTTTACCTAGTTTGCAACGCAATGCTCCAAGAGAAGTCTTTGTAATTGGATATTGATCAGCAACTATTAAAACTAAATCGTTTTCTTCAAGACCAAGATGTGATATTAAACTACTCTTCTCTTCTTCACTAAGAACTTTACTAATAGAACCAGATAATTCTTTTGAAGAATATTTTAAATAAGAAAGAGCTTTAGCTTTATATATTTTAACAAAGTCATTCAACTTATCCAATTCTTTACGCGAATATTTATCAGCAGCATTTTTTACGACAAGACAGTTAATGATACCTTCACTTTTCAAAATATTTTGGAAGATTTCAAAAGTAGTATTTTTTAAGATATCCGTAATATCTTGAATTTCCATATCAAATCTCGTATCTGGTTTATCACTACCAAAACGGCGCATACATTCATCATAAGTAAGGCGTGGGAACTTATCAAACTTTACACCTTTAATTTGACCAAAGATTTCTTTGAACATCTCTTCAACAACATTCCAAATGTCTTCTTCTTCAATGAAACTCATCTCAATATCAATTTGCGTAAATTCAGGTTGACGATCAGCTCTTAAATCTTCATCACGGAAACATCTAGCAATCTGGAAGTACTTTTCCATTCCCCCAATCATCAATAGTTGTTTATAAATTTGGGGAGATTGTGGCAAAGCATAAAATTTACCATTAGAAATACGCGAAGGTACTAAATAATCACGAGCTCCTTCTGGTGTTGACTTACAAAGAATTGGTGTTTCGACTTCAATAAATCCTAATTCCGATAAATATTGACGAATAATCATCGTTACCTTATGACGAAGAATTAAATTATCTTTAATGTTTTCACGACGAATATCAAGATAACGATACTTTAATCGCGTATCTTCAAGGGCTGTTGTATCATTAGCTATTTCAAAAGGAATATCAATACTATTATTAATTAATTCCATATCTTTAACTAAAACTTCGATATCACCCGTTGGAAGCTTAGGGTTTTTACTCTCTCTTTCCGAAATTGTTCCAACAACTTTGATAACAGCTTCATTTTTCAATGTCACCGCAATCTTATGAGCACTGTCTTCAGGACGAACAACTAATTGAATGATACCACTACGATCACGTAA
>CANQWJ010000126.1 GCA_947627525.1 uncultured Bacilli bacterium | reverse complement strand
GTGCTACTATTAATCTAATCGATACCCCAGTTGAAAACTTTGATGAAGTAATCGATTTAGATGTTAGAGGTGTATTTTTCTGTTGTAAAGAAGAAATTAAAGCTATGCATCAAAATGGTAGTGGTGCCATTGTCAATATTTCTTCAACATCAGGAATTTTAGGAAATCCAGGAATAGTACCTTATAACACAAGTAAACATGCTGTTTTAGGATTAACTAAATCCGTAGCCTTAGAAGAATGCAAAAATAATATTCGTATCAATGCTGTATGTCCTGGAGTTACAGAAACACCACTTATTAAAGGGGTAAGAGATAACGACCCTGATACATATCAACTATTCTGTACGCAAATTCCTCAAGGAAGACTTGCTCAACCAGAAGAAATTGGTAATGTCGTTGTCTTCTTATCAAGTGACATGGCTTCATATATGGTTGGTTCAACTGTCGTTGTTGATGGTGGAGTTACAATTCAATAGAACTAAAAGAGAGAAATCTCTTTTTTCTTTTATAATTAAAATGTTATAATAAAACTGAGGTGAATATAAATGCGTAAGAACATAAAAACAACGGAAGCTATTTTTCCAATGCCCGTCTTAATGATTGCTACTTACAATGAAGATGGAACTATTAATGTTATGAATGCTGCTTGGGGAACCATGATTGATCGTGATATTGTTGGTTTAAATCTAACGGAAACACACAAAACAGTTAAAAATATTAAAGAAAGAAAAGCATTTACTGTTAGTATTGCTGATGCTAGTCACGTTAAAGAAGCTGACTATTTTGGTGTTGTATCTGGAAATAATACTCCTAATAAATTTGCTAATAGTGGTCTAACAGCGACTAAATCAGAACTTGTCGATGCCCCTATTATCAATGAATTTCCCCTTTGTATGGAATGTGAATTCATTGAATATCAAAGTAATCAATTTGGAATTGGTGTTGTTGGAAAAGTTGTCAACGTTTCTGCTGATGAAAAAATAATAAAAGATAATAAAGTTGATATTCAAGCTGTTAATGCCATTGCTTTTGACCCATATACTCATGGATACTATAAAGTAACTGAAAGAGTTGGTAATGCTTTTAGTGATGGTTTAAAATTAAAAAATAAATAATAATAAAATATTAATAACAAAAAACTATATCTTATGGAGGCCAAAATGAAAATAGGAATTATTTCAATTAATATGTACTCTAAAAAACTAAACTTTGCTTGTCCCTTACACACTTATGCTTTTCAACAATTTCTATTGAAGAATGGAATTGATAATACCATTATTGATTATCGTCCTGTTTATTCAAACAAATTTGATATGAAGCATCCATCCGATTATTACAAAAAGAAAATAGAAAAAGAGAATTATGCAAGCGGGGGGGGGTATAGTTTCAACTACTACTCTAACTAATTACAATAAATATAAAACAGCTTATGAAGAAAGAGAAATTCGTTATGATAAATTTCAAAATTTTATTAATAATAATTATATTAAAACTGATATTTGTTACAATTCTGATCTATTAGAAGTAATGGATCCTGGATTTGATTGTTATATTTGTGCAACTGATGTAATTTGGCGTAAAACAAGAAAATGGGGCTTTGATCGTGGTTTCTTTCTAGCAAGTACTTGTATGGAAAACAAATGGAAGATTGCTTATTCTGCTAGTAGAAATACAAAAGTAGAAAGTACAGAAGAGGATACTAAATTATTTTTCCACTATTTAGATGACATTGATTATATTTCTGTAAGAGAAGAAAACTTAAAAAACTATATTACAGAAAATAGTAATATTAAAGCAACTACCGTTTTGGATCCCGTGTTATTACATGAAAAAGAATTTTATAAAAATATAATTGAAAAACCAAAAGAAAAGAATTATGTATGTATATATTATGTTGAAGAAAGAGCGGCTGATACTTTAACACAAGGTATTGAATATGCTAAAAAACATCATCTAAAAATTATTGAAATAAGTGATGATACAACTAGTAGAATAAATGATCCTGATATCGAAGTTGAATTTAAATATGCCATTGGTGTCGAAGAATGGTTAGGATATTTATATTATGCTGATGCAATTTTCACCAACTCATTTCACTGTTGTTGTTTTGGTATTCTATTTGAAAGAGAATTATTTGCTGGATATAGAGAAGAAGATAAAGTTGAAAATATTTTAAAACTATTTGGAATAAATGAACGCTATATTAATCAAAATACTGATGTTAATAAACTCAAACCAATTGATTATAAAAAAGTAGGAAAGAAATTAAAGGACTTAAGAAAACATTCTAGTGAATTTATTTTAAATGCTATAAAGGAAGTAAGTCAAAAAACTAAAAAGAAAAAGGATTATGAGACATTTAAGAAAAATTTAACTTATCCTTTAATATATAATAGTAATTTAAAAAATGATATAATATCTTGCCAAAAAAAAGAATTCCAAGTACTTAAAAGTAATGTATTAGAATATTATAGTAAAAATTTAAAAAATAAGAATGATGGAAATACAATTTTAGAAAAAACTGCATTTACACCAAAGAAAAATTATAAATTTTTAGGTTATTATCTACGTTTCCGCATAGATAATTATAGTTTTTGGTATTTAAAAGATAATAGTTTAAAACATACTGAAATATATAACAAAAAGAATGATACTCCAAGAAAATTATTTAAAGTAGGAGATCATGTTCCTTATTTACCATATAATAAAATTGCTTCAGTTGTTGCTGTCGCAGTTTGGAAAACAACAACTATCGAAAAAATAAAAGTTAAAGCTCATAGAGCTATTAAAAAAGTAGAAAGGATTTTAAAAGAAAAGAAATAAAATATATGAATAATTATAAAAAAGTAGTGTTAACAATTTTATTATTTAGTTCAATCTTTTTGATAACCATTGGTTGTAGTAATAAAAAAGATAAAGAAAAAGAACCAAATACTAAAGTACAAGATGAAGATGATGATGAAGGAGAAAGAATGGAAGAAAAGATGGAAGTGGTAATTAGTGGTACAACTTATAATGTCAAATTAGAAAGTAATCCTACTGTTATTTCACTGTTAGATTTATTACCATTAGATCTAAATATGAAAGAATTAAATGGTAATGAAAAATACTTTTATTTAGATACTACATTACCTAGTAATCCTAAGAAACCTGCAAAGATTGAAAAGGGTGATATTATGCTTTATGGTGATGATTGTCTTGTCATCTTCTATAAGACTTTTAAAACTAATTATACTTATACTAAGATAGGTCATATTGATAATTTACCTGACTTAGATAGTAATAATATTAATATTAAATTTACTAAATAAAATATCCACAAATATTGTGAATATTATCAGACTATTGACAAAGTTCAATGGTCTTTTTTTTATAAAAATATGTAGTATGTGTATGTGTAAGGTTCTTTATGTTATCCAAAAATTTAATAAAATCTCTAAAACATATCGAAAATTTTACTTCAAAATATAAGAAAGTTTTTTTCATAAGAAAACCTCTAGAAAAATCTAGGGGGTTGTCTATAGTCTGAAAACCATCAATTAGAAATCGATGGCTTTTAAAAGTTATCAATGTTTCACTGAAATCAAGTTTTTTACTATATCTAACTTTAAATGCATTAAAAATTTTTCTTTTCTAATAACATCTAAGTAAATTCCATCACATCTTTTAACAGCCTTTGTAATATCACTATCATATCTCAAATTACAACCACTATAAAAATATGATGATAAACAATATTTAGAATCCCTTCAATATTCCCTAGATGCTATAATAAATATCGCATTTAATTCTTTAATTTAATGTTTGCTCATCTAACCACTTACTTCCTTTACTTAAAACGTATTGTTTAGAAAAAGCTGTTTCGGCATCTCCCGCAATCTGTTCACTAATCTCGACATTTGGATGATAAGGTTCACCTAAATGTTCATATAATTCAAAGGCATGTCTAAATTCATGAACATTAATTAATGCGGTTGCCATATCGATAATAATTGGTACAACAACTGACATACCACTTAATATTCCTGATGAATCATAATCGGGATAAA
>CANQWJ010000125.1 GCA_947627525.1 uncultured Bacilli bacterium | reverse complement strand
GTAATGAAAAGTCTTTCGACATTATCGTTTACCCTTCTCTTAGTTGGTGGTATCGTCTATACCGTTGGTGCTGTTCTCTATCTTGCTGGTAATAAGATTAAATATATGCATTCCATTTGGCATCTCTTTGTTTTAGCTGGTAGTATATTTCAATTCTTTCCCATCTTCTTTTGTGTTATGGGCTAACAATGAAGTATAAAGGTTATGGCTTTTATACTTTTATTATTCACTATAACATTTTTTATAAAAATATATAAAATAATAAATATTCATTTAATTAACATAATTACGACACAATTCTACCATAATTAGTCTTTATACTTATTTAATAGAAAGGAGATGTTGTTATCGAGATAAAAATAATTGGTACTAATTGTAGTAATGGAATAAAGTTATCTAAGATAGTAAAAAGAACAATTGAAAATAGTGAGTATAACATTACTATTTTAGAAACTAATGATGAAAAAACAAAGCGAAAATATGGTATTCAAAACATACCTGGTCTCGTTATTAATGGTAAACTAATTAGTCAAGGCAAAGTTCTCACTCCAAGAGAGATTGCTAAACTATTGGCATAAACAAAGGAAATAGATCAATTCTATTTCCTCTTTTTATTTATAAATATATAAACTTAATTTATCTTGATCAGCAATATTCGAATAACTTTCATAATCAAAAATTAAATATATCTCTTCTTCATCATCTTCTAAATAACGAGTTGCTCTTGAAGTTACATAATTTTTAATATTAAAGTTTAAATCATAATTTAAGTATCCTAAACTTTGTAAATATTGAACAAGGGATTTAACTTCTTTTTTAAATTTTTCAACGTTATCTTTATCAATATTTTTATCAATATCTAAATTAATTATTAAAGATGTTCCTTCGGAAACAAGAGAATAAGTCTTAAAGAAATCAATATTAGTAGTCTTTTTATTCATGCTACGATATTTGTCGTGCAACTCTTTTGTCGTTTTTTCATCATTAGAGTAATCAATTAAAATATTATCATTGTCAGAAGTTAGACTAGTTAGTGATACTTGAAGGTTTTTAGAATCAGTAATAGTATCTAATACTTTTTCTTTAATACTACTTCTTATTTCTCTAATCTTATACTCATAAATATAGTTTTCATAGAGACCAGAAGCACGAACATTATACTTTTTATAATCATTATAACTATCTTCATTATAAAGAACATAGATAACTTTAAAAGGAATTAAGCGGGATGATTTAACGTTAAAAGTATATATGTATGAAGAAGGTATATTAATTTTAACATATTCATCTTCTTCTAATACTTCATAATAATTATTTTCAATACTAACACTATCAATCGTAAACTTTTCATTATATTTTTCTTCAAGATATGATAGGATTTCATTTTGAACTTTTTTTTGGTCTGTAGCTAGTTTCTTATTACTAAAAATCAATAATAAAGCAACAAGAACTAAACCAATAAATCCTAATCCAAGTATAACTTTCTTATTCTTCATAATTATTGATTTATTTCCTCTTCAACATATTTAGAATGATATAAATCGGTATCATCTAATTCTGTTTTTTCTTCCATCTCTTTTTCAAATTTAGGAAGGTCTTCTTTACTTGATAGACCAAAATAATCTAAAAATTCATTAGTTGTCGCATAAAGAATAGGTCTTCCTGGTAACTCACTTCTTCCCTCTTCTTTAATTAACCCTTTTGCGACAAGTTTACGTAACATGTCGCGAGAATTAACGCCTCTAATTTCATCGATTTCAACACGCGTTAAAGGCTCGTTATAAGCAACGATAGCTAGTGTTTCAAGAGCAGCTTGGGAAAGAGTATTACTATCAGGCGTCTCAATTAATTTTTGATAATATTCACGATGTTCTTTTTTAGTACTCAACTTAAAACGATCACCTAAAATACTTATTTTGATACCTCGACTTTGATCATCATAAGATTGTCTTAGTTCTGTCATCAAAGTTTTAGCTTCATCAATATCAACTTCTAATATTTCCATAACTTGATTAAGAGTTAATCCATCATCACCAACGACAAAAAGGAGTCCCTCAATGATTGCTAATTTATTCATTTGCCACCTCACAAATAATTTCATCAAAATTATTTTCTTGTCTTATCAATAGCTCTTTAGCACGAGCCATTTCCAAAATAGCAAGAAATGTTACAACGACATATTCACGCGTTACAACATCAAATAATTCCGTGAAATTGACACGTTTCTTTGCTTTTAATATTTTTCTAATGCTCTTTCTACGATATTCAACAGATATCTCTTTAGATGTAACTTTGGTATTCAAAGGTTGTTTTAATTTTTGACGCTCTAAAAACTTTTGAAAAGCCAACAATAAGTCATCAAGCGTTACTTCCCCACCATTAATAACTTGATCCTTACCAAGGTATTCTTTAATGTTTTCGGGCATCTTGGTATAAATCATTTGACGCTCTTCTTCTAAATTTTTAAATTCACTAGTTAAATCTTTATATCTTTGATATTCAATTAAGCGATTAACCAAACTTTCGCGTGGATCTTCTTCTATCTCTTCATTATCATCATTATGCTGTGGTAAAAGCATCTTCGACTTTATTTCTAATAATTCAGCTGACATAACTAGATAACTACTTGCAATATTTAAATTCATTTCTTCCATTTTATTGATATAGTCTAAATACTGATTAGTAATCTCTTCTATTTTTAAATCAAAGATATCCATTTTCGATTCTTTTATCAAATGTAAAAGCAAATCTAATGGTCCTTGAAAACTATCGATATTTAATGCATATTCCATATCATCACTCTCGCTATTAATATAATAACATATTTTAATTAATTTTATAAAATTAAATATCAAAAAAAGGATTTTTATGGTACTATATATATAGAATACAAAAGGAGTGTTGTTATGGATACCTTTCAAAAAATATATAAAGCACTAGTTATAATGCTTATTTTATCGGTTGGTGTTTTATGTTTAAACGATTTAGGAGTAATGGATTTATCGCCCAAGATGACGAGTGATGGTGCTGATACTACTGGTTTTATTGTTTTAGCAATCGCCATTGTTGTTTTAATAATGAGTTTTATTTTTTCAAGAGCAGCCAATGTCATCGCTAATAAAAACAATCGCGTTGTTGGATACATTGCCGTTTTTATTTCCTTAATTGTCCTATTATTACTAGCAATTGTTTTAATAATGGGAACGGAAGCAATTATAAAATATATTTCCTATGTTGTGATTCTTTTTAAAGTCGTCATTTTAGTAGCACTAATGGTATTGGTTTTTGAAGTACCGCAAGCCAATACTAGACATGGATTATTTCAAAAAATAACAGCTGGTATAATTGCTATTACATTTATCTTCACTTTCTTTATAAATGATAACAATAAAATTGATTTGAGTACTATCGAAATAGGAAACACTGATTCAAGTATGGAAGAAATTGGAGAAGAAGAAAAGAAAAACACAACCAATGATAAGATTCAAACTGTTTTAACTTATTTATCTTTAGGTTGTTTCTTGTTAAATCCGATGTTAAGAGTTTATTATTTGGATCAAGACTATAGTGAAGAAAAAGAAATTGAAAATATTATTAAAGATGCTAGTGAAAAAGTTAATGATGACAAAAACAATGCTAATAAACAGATAAGTATTCCTAAAAGAGTAAAAGAAGTTCCAAGACCTGTTGTTACTGTAGAACCAGTTGAAGAAATTCATGAAAAAGTTGTTAATCCTAATTATAAACCTGTTGATTTACCTGATGCTATTATTCCAATTATTAATAGTGATGAAATGTCAAGCACTCAAGAGAAATCAACAAATGAATTCATTGAAACTAACTCTGATAATAATCAAAGTGCTACACCTCTTGATCAAGTACAACAACCAGTCGTTCAAATGCAACCTGATAATGCTCTAGGACAACAAGAATTCGTTCAATCTAACATCGATAATAGTCAAATTGCTACGCCTCTTGACCAAGTACAACAACCAGTCGTTCAAACACAACCTGATAATGCTATAGGACAACAGGAATTCGTTCAATCCAACATCGATAATAGTCAAATTGCTACGCCTCTTGACCAAGTACAACAACCAGTCGTTCAAACACAAC
>CANQWJ010000124.1 GCA_947627525.1 uncultured Bacilli bacterium | reverse complement strand
TGAAGCTGTTAAACTATATCTAATGACTATTGCTAATAGTAATTTTGAAGCCTGGTATCAATCAACGCCTAATGGTAAATTAGAAGACTTTAAGTTTGATTTTAAAAAAGTTTCAAGTAGTGGTTCTCTTTTTGATATGGATAAATTATTAAATATTTCTAAAAACTATATCAGTTTTCTTAGTAAAGATGAACTATATAGTCGTGTCTTAGAATGGTTAAAGACTTATGATCAAGAATTATATGACTTAATCACTAAATACAAAGAAGAAACAATATCTTTCTTAAATATTGAACGTGAACAAAAGAAACCACGAAAAGATTATGCTAGTTATAGTGAAATCAAAAAAGGTGCTTGGTACATGTATGATGAATTGTTTGATACTCAAGAAAGAAATTATGAATTACCAGACAATGTATCTTTGGAAGAAGCTCAAAGAATAATTGAACTTTATATATCTAAGTATTATGATGCCCAAGATAGTGAAGAAGAATGGTTCAATAAAATGAAAGAGATGAGCAAAGATTTGGGATACGCAACTGACATGAAAGACTATCGTGAAAATCCTGATAAATACAAAGGTAGTGTTGCGGATATTTCTAACGTCATTCGTGTTGTCTTTACGACTAAGAGAACAACTCCTAATCTTTATAATATTTTAAAGATTTTAGGAATAGATAGAATGAAAAAGAGAATAGATAATTTTAAAAAATAACTATTCTTTTTTCTTTTCTTAAATTGTATGATTTAGTGTTATAATAAAAATGTGTAAAAAGAAGGGAATAGTATATGAAAAAGAGAAAAAAATGGATAATTATATTGGTTATAATTATGTTATTAGTACTATGTTATATTGCTTTTGCAAGGAAAAATGCTGAAGAAAAACGGGAAGATCATACTAAAAACTATGATAATTTTCCAGAAGATTGTGATATCGTTGGAAATACTTCTAACTATATTAAATTGACTTCTGAAGAAAATGCTAGCTGGACAGTAACGGAAACGGCAACAAATAAAACTTACAAATTTACTATCAAAGAAAAAAATGGTGGACTAGTAGGACTTCCTAAAGGATCTTATACTCTTACTAAAAATGATGATAATGATAAAAAAGAATATCATTTTGTGTTTGATTCATTTCATCATTCTTATGAATTAGAATTTGCCAATGAAAAACTTCTCAACAATGATAATGGTGCTTTTGTAGCTTTAGTTTTGGATAAAAATGATCAACCAGTTGAAGGTATTACACTTAATTTTTATGATGCTGATGGTGAATTTTACCTTCAAGGAACGACTAACAAAGATGGAAGAGTTGCCATTATTAACATTGCTCCTAATGAAGAGAGTGTTTATTACGTAGAACAAGATGATATTAAATCACCTAAAAGAAAGACTTTTTATGTTAATAGATATGATGTCAAAGGAATAAAATTCCATATTGATGAGAATGGAATCATTGAATAGGAGGATGACGTATGAAGAAAAAACAAATTAGATTTTTAATGCCAATCATTATTATTTTTATTGAATTATTTGCTTTCCTTTTATATATTAGAGATTCCAAAATCATTAACTATACTAAAGTAAAAGATGAAGATCTCTTCATGATGCGATTACGCGATCATACTGATGGTTATCAGTTAAAGGATGCTGAAGAAAATAATTTTTGCTTTTTTGAAGTCATTGATGAAGATAAAAAACCAATTGAAAATTCGATTATCCAAATATATCGCGATGGTGATATTATTACAACATTGAAAACAAATGGTGATGGTATTGCTACAATTAGTGGTTTAGAAAGAAAAAAATATGCTTTCAAGCAAACAGAGTCAAAGAATAATGTCACTTTAAATGAAGATTTAACAGAAGTAAACCTTAGTAAAGAACAATGCCATTTTATAATCCAAAATGGAAAAGATGAAACTAGTATTATTAAGAAAGAAGATTCAAGTGTCATCAATTTGTTAAGTGAAGAAGAAATGAAGTTGTTAAAAACGACGACATCTGTTGATAAAGATAGTTATATATTTTTAATCGAACCATTGCGAGGAAGTCAACTAACTCTTTATGGTACGAATGATGAAGAAAATAAAAAGATGAATTATTACTTATTAATTGATGATGCTATCATCAAAAAAATAGATATCCGTTGGAAAGAGAAAACATCTAATCAAAAATTGATTGATGAGAATAATAAAGAGACAAATCATTTCAACCAATCAAAATTTTCTCTTGTATATGAAAAAGCAATGAAAGAAACTCCAGTTGAAATGACAATTGTCTTTGAAAAAGATGCTAAAACATATGCGATTAAAAAAGATTTTATCTTAGGAAAAGAATTGCAAGAGCAAGGTTCAGTAGTTATAAAGAATAATACGAATTCTAAAATTTCTTTTGATTTGCGATTAGATTCAACTGATGATAATAGTGAAGAATCTTCTTTAAAAAAAGCAAAGATTGAAGCTGGAGAAGATTATTATATTGATGAGTTGAATAGCGGTATTTATTATATGACAATTAATCTTGATAAAAATTCTTCATTTAAGTATTTCATAGTGGAAGGTGAAAGAATAACTGAGGTAGATATTACTGAATAGTAAGAATCTTAAAATGGAACTAAATAATTGCAAGATAGAGTAATTATTTAGTTTTTTTATTAAAAAAATTAATCAAATTTATTAATATTTTTGCATAAATATCTAGTAGTAGTATCTTGTTTTTTTAAACGTTCAATAGTATAATCAAAAATAGGAGGTAAGGTATGTATTTTTTTTGGTTGGCAGTTATTCTCATACTAAGTTTTATTGAAATCGGAACTATCAATTTAGTAAGTATTTGGTTTGTAGCATCGGCCTTAGTATCATTGTTATTATCATTCTTTCCAATACCATTTTATATTCAGTTTATCATCTTTGTTGTTCTTGGTATAGTTCTTTTAATAACGACGAGAAAATCACTTGAAAAGTTTCTTTCCAAAACAAAACAAAAGACCAATTTAGATCGTGTTGTTGGCATGCAAGGAATTGTTACGGAAAAGATTTCTAAGAACAATCCTGGGGAAGTAAAAGTTGATGGTAAGAGATGGACAGCTGTTTCTGATAAGACTATTGATGAAGGAAAAACTGTTGAAATAATGAAAATCGAAGGGGTAAAATTAATCGTTAAGGAGGTATAATTTATGGGATTTTTTATTGTTTTATTAATCATCGTTGGACTACTTATTTTTGCTTGCGTTAGAGTAGTACCACAGGCTGAAGCATACGTTGTTGAACGTGTTGGTTCATATTTTGAAACTTGGGGTAATGGTTTACATATCAAAGTGCCATTTATTGATAGAGTGGCTAATCGTTTAACTTTAAAGGAAATCGTAAAAGATTTCGTACCACAACCAGTTATTACTAAAGATAATGTTACAATGCAAATCGATACTGTTGTTTATTATCAAATAACAGATCCAAAACTTTATACTTATGGAGTTGAAAACCCATTAACAGCTATTGAAAACTTAACCGCAACAACATTGCGTAACATCATTGGTGAATTGGAACTTGACCAAACTTTGACATCTCGTGATATCATTAATGCTAAAATGCGTTCTATTCTTGATGAAGCAACTGACCCATGGGGAATTAAAGTAAATCGTGTTGAAGTTAAAAATATTATTCCACCAAGAGATATTCAAGAAGCAATGGAAAAACAAATGCGTGCTGAACGTGAAAGACGTGAAAAAATTCTTCAAGCTGAAGGTGAAAAGAAATCTAGTATCTTAATTGCTGAAGGTGAAAAAGAGAGTGCTATTTTAAGAGCTGAAGCAAGTCGTGAAGCCCAAATTCGTGTTGCTGAAGGTGAAGCTGAAGCCATGTTAAAAATTAAGCAAGCTGAAGCAGAAGGAATTAAATTACTTCGTGAAGCTAAGGCTGACAAATCTGTTCTTACTTTAAAAAGTTTTGAAGCTTTAGGAAAAGTTGCTGATGGTAATGCTACTAAAATAATCATTCCATCTAATTTACAAAATGTAGCTGCTCTTGCTACAACTGTTGAAGAAATGTTTAAAGAAGTTAAAACAGATAATGTAAACAATACGAATAAATAAAAAAGAACCACTACCATGATATGAACCCCATTTCTTGGACAAAGAAATGAGGTTTTTAAATGAGTAAATTAAGTTATGATGATAAGATAAAT